>CAWVTO010000006.1:0-20541 GCA_963932895.1 uncultured bacterium | reverse complement strand
CTTTGTAGGTGGCTATGAGGTGACTATCATTCAGGTAATATTTCAATCGATTGAGGGCCGGATTTTCTCCTCCTTTTAACTCAAACGAAATAGAATTTTTGGGTAGTGGTGGTAGTGATATTGTTTCAGAGTAACAACCGTGTTTACCGACTTTGTTTTTGAACGGCGTAAAAGTCTTGGGCATTTGGTGCAACTCAAACGGTAAGTTGTGCTGGTCTACTAGCGTAAAATGATCAAAAGTATAGACTGCACCAGCGTGCAATTCAAGAACGACTGCTTCTTGTTTTCTTTCTTCGGTGCCGTGGCACCTTTGGTAAGTGAGTGTTTTAGCCTCTAAAATAGCACTCTCTTGCAGCTCTTTCGTGTTGTTAAACACCTTAAAATCAACACCTAATATGTCTAATTTTGCTGCAAGTTCACGTAAGGATTCTATCAAAAAAGTCTTTCGCTTTTTGCTTACCCAGTCAAACTGTAGCGGGTGCTGAGCGGTATATTTCTCTGCGTGTACATAGAATGCAGATACACCCTTAAAGTCATCCAATCGTGATATTATCTCATGATCGGATATGCGTTGGTCGTTTCGAAACCAGTGTACCAGCGATTTATTTTTTATTTCGTTTACAGCGTTCACTACAGTATTTTACGTTATCCCAACTACGTTCCCACTTCTTTCTCCAACTGAATGGGAGACCGCAGGTAAGGCACAGCTTCGTCGGAAGGTTGATCTTTTTATGCATTTAATGGTTGATTATCAGTGTTCGTTTATCGGTACCCTTTAAGCGAAACACAACACTTGGAAAATGCCAAGGTGGTCCCCTTCCATATGTGCTCTATCCAAAATTAACCGGTAGCTAGACTACTCATGCCTCCGTCTATTCCTATGATCTGCCCAGTCATCCATTGTGCTTTATCACTAATCAGAAATTGAGCCATGTGGGCAATATCAGATGCTTCGCCTATAGCTTTTAGGGGATGGCGGTTTTCTGCACCTTCTCGTTGCTTCTCATTACGAAGTAATTTCTCGGCAAGTGGAGTATCCGTTAGGCTTGGTGCTATGCAATTAACGCGTACAGCTGGAGCATATTCTGCAGCCAATGCTCTGGTAAGGCCTTCTACGGCTCCTTTTGCTCCGGCTATACTACTGTGAAAAGGCATGCCTTTTTGAACCGCGACAGTACTAAAGAGTACAATACTGGCATGATCAGATTCTTTCAAGTTTGGCATGTACTTTTTGATGGTTTTCACCGCACCAAAGTAATTCACATTCATATCGTGCTCAAAGTCAGACAATTTCAAACCTCTAAAAGGTTTTAGGTTGATGCTTCCCGGGCAATATACCAGTGCATCTATCGCTCCTTCCACCGCAGGAAAGTTAGGGTCCTCTGCAGTTATATCTACATCTCCTTGGCTTCTACTTATCAGGATAGTTTCTACTCCTTCACTCATGAGTTGCTCGTTTAAAGCTGCACCTATTCCCGTATTTCCGCCTACTATCAATACTCGTTTTGTCATAGGTGTATAACGCAGAGTGCTCGAGATGGTTTGTATTGGTTTGAACAAAGTATGGTGGCGTACGTTCATAAAGGGATGTCTTTGCCCAAGGTAAATATTGTGTGGCTCAAGAGGGACTTGAGACTCAATGACCATGTTCCATTGCAAAAAGCAGTGGCAGCGGGTTTGCCGGTGGTAGTACTGTATATTTTGGATTCCAGGGTAGTAGATGAAAGGCACTATGCCCATCGCCATTGGCAGTTTGTAAGAGATTGTTTGGTGCATATAGGCAAGGTGTTAAAATCTTATAATCAACACCTTACGGTAGTACAAGGAGATAGTATCCAAGTATTTGAAGCGATACATCGCTTGTATGAGGTGAAGAATATTTACTCGCATCAAGAGACAGGCTTGAACATCACTTACAGCATAGATAAGGCCTTGGCCAAGTGGTGTGTGCCTAATGCCGTTGAGTGGCACGAGGAACAAGCCAATGGTGTTCTACGGGGCATTCGCAACCGTACCGATTGGATAAAAATGTGGTATGCTTATATGCATGATGCTCAGGTGGTGTTAGAAATAGGAAAACTCAAGACCGTAAAACCAGACCTGCCTAATTATATATGCCATTACTTTAAAGACCTTGAGGTAGATAGCGAAATACAACGCGGCGGCGAGCAGCGAGCTCATCAATTATTGGAAAGTTTTGGAGGTGAACGATCGAAGAGTTATATGTATCATATTTCTAAACCAGCAGAAAGTCGTGAGTCATGCAGCAGACTATCGCCGCATTTAGCGTGGGGGAGTTTGAGTGTTCGGCAGGTGTACCAAACAGCTCACCTCGCCAAAAAGAAGGGGAATAAACGAAATTTGAATGCGTTTTTATCGCGATTGCGATGGCACGATCATTTCATCCAAAAATTTGAGCAGGAAATAGAAATGGAGTTTGTGCCGCAGAATAAAGCGTACAGTTACATCAAACGCGAGCGGAATGAAGCCTATATAAGGCGTTGGGAAAGTGGCACTACGGGTATTCCCTTAGTGGATGCCTGTATGCGATGTGTTACGCAGACTGGGTATCTTAATTTTAGAATGCGAAGTATGTTGGTGTCTTTTCTTACACACGCTCTGCTACAAAGTTGGGAGGATGGCGTTCATTTCTTAGCACGACAATTCACGGACTTTGAGCCTGGCATTCATTACCCACAGTTTCAGATGCAAGCTTCTGTTACGGGTATCAATACCATTCGTATTTACAATCCTACCAAACAAGCTCAAGAGCACGACCCACATGGTTTATTTATCAAAAAATGGGTACCCGAATTGGCAGATTTCCCTAAAGAGTATATTCATGAACCGTGGAAAATGAATGAGATGGAGCGGGTGATGTTTGGGGTAAAGACCACCTATCCTTCACCTATGATAGAGATTACCGAGGCCTTGAAAGTAGCCAGAGCAGAACTCTGGGGGAATAAAAGCTCTACTGCTGTACGAGCAGGGAGAAAAGAAGTGCTTGATAAGCATACAATAAAGGGAAGAAAAAAGTGACAGCCAATTTCACAATGCAACACATCTAGTGTGGAGACGGAGCTACTGTCTACAGTACATATGGGGGTAGAATATAAGAGCTACTCTATTTCTAGTTTAGGTCTTCTATGATTTGAAGACTCTCATATACATAAGGATCCTTGCTTATACTTTTTATCCAATCGTTGTTACGCTTTTGGCGAGATTCTTCGGTATTAATAACGGCAAGATCTACCTCCGTATTCGTTACTTCAAAACCATCAATCACTAGTTTTTTTAGCACATTAAATTTCGCACTTTCTTTTTTATCTTTCTCTTCTTGGGTAGCGTAAGCACTTAAACTAAGTGGGTAGGTATTGTCTGCTCGTTCTCTTTCCCAGCGGCGAGCATTTTGTTCTATTAACTGAAAAGTCTCACTCTTTTTTACACGAGCTTGGCTCTTTTTATAGACTTTAGCTGTTATGTTAAATTGTTTCGCATCATAACTAGAGCTTGCTATTTGGTCCCAAGCCATAGGATAATCGTGTTCTTTTTCGCCTGTTTTGATGTACATATAGTTGTCGGGCAACAGTATGTCGGAGCGTACACCTTTTAGCTGTGTGGCATCACCGTTGATTCTATAAAATTTTTGGATGGTTAGTTTCACGCTTCCGAGGTCTGGTACATCTTTACTGCGTACAGCTCTGTTGAGGTCTAAGAAACGTTGGACGGTTCCTTTACCGTGTGTAGATGATGATCCTACGATTACAGCTCTACCGTAGTCTTGCATAGCAGCAGCCATTATTTCAGATGCCGATGCACTAAACTCATTTACCATGATAACCAATGCTCCATCCCACTCTGCTCCGGCATATCTATCTTCGAGTACTTGAGCTTTTCTGCCCTTTTCTTTTACTTGTACCATCGGACCTTGATCGATAAAAAGACCACCCATTTTTACAACATCATCCAGTGATCCCCCACCATTGTTTCTTAGGTCCAATATGATTCCGTGTACACCCGCAGTTTTTAGTTTCTCTACCTCTGCTTTTACATCTTTCCAGCTAAATCTACCACGTGGGTTTCTGAAATCGGCATAGAAGCTAGGAAGGTATACATAGCCTGCAGTTAGGTTGTCGTTGTCTTTTATTAGTAGCGACTTAGCATAGGTTTCTTCAAGTACTACTACATCTCTTGTTATGGTTACATCTTTTTGTGATCCATCTGGTTTACGTACAGTCAAAGTAACCTTCGTTCCTTTTTTACCACGTATTATTTTCACTGCGTCACTTATCCTCCAATCTACTACATCTACGGGTTCTTTCCCTTCTTGCGTTACTTTTAGGATCAGGTCATTGGCTTGTAAGTCTCCCTGAAGCGATGATGGCCCACCGGGGATTACATTGGTTATTTTTATGTAGCCGTCTTTCTCTTGCAGTTGAGCACCAATGCCTTCTAGCTTGCCACTCATTTGTATGTCGAAATCTTCTTTTTGAGCAGGCGGAAAATAGTTGGTATGCGGATCATAGACGGTGGTAATGCTATTCACGTACATGGATAAACGTTCCTTGCGGTCTAATCTTTTCAGCCTTTTGTAATAGTCTTTGTGTGTCTTTAGCACACCTCTTCTTGCTTTTGATTCAAGGGAGTCTAGCGATACAGGCGTATACACGGTATCCGAATTTTCTGCCAACTTATCTTGTGCTAGTTTATCGGCGTATAATCGTGTAAGCACATTGTATTTCAGGTACTTACGCCAGCGGTTTTTTAGCTCATCTGGTGTAGTTACATAAGCCGTTTCATCACCAAAAGTCACGTCTTCTTCTGCATTAAAATCAAACGGTTGAGCGAGGATCTCTATAAAGTACCCTTCGGTCTCTTTCATTTGACGGTCTAGTATTTCGAGAGACTTTTCAAACAATGAATAGGTTCCATTCTTGGTTTCGTCATCTATTTTGGTTTCGTAGACCTTAAGAGCATCTACATCGCTTTGTAGCAACAGTCGCTTGTTGGCATCTATATTTTCGAGGTAGGTATAGAATGCTTTTTGAGAAAAGTCGTCGTCTACAGCAGGTGCATCGTAGTGAGCACTTTGTAAACTTGCATTTATCGCTCTCAGCAGTATGTTCTCCCCTTCATCGCTCGTTTTTAAATAAAAACCAAAACCAACAAACAGTATAGGGGCAATGAGGAAGAATGTATTTCTTAATTTCATGTATTTTGTAATAAATTAGTGTGGCAACACATACAAATACTGCGTAAAAGTAGCCATATTGCCGTTGCGGATACCAAGGTAACGAAATAAATGGTTTGGTGTTTCATTTCGCCGCTAAAAACAAAAAAAGTACCGACCAAATGATTGGCGGTACTTTCTAGGTATCTGTATTATTGCTTGTCTTAACTAGTACATCTCAAAGCTAGAAAAGAAGAATGAAGCTTCGCCAGCTGCATTTTCGTCGCTATCGCTTCCGTGTACTGCATTAGCATCTATAGATTTAGCATACTTAGCACGTATGGTTCCTTCTGCAGCGTCTGCAGGGTTAGTCGCACCTATCAAGGTTCTAAAATCTGCAACGGCATTTTCTTTTTCTAATACTGCAGCTACTATTGGTCCAGAGATCATAAAGCTTACAAGATCATTGAAAAATGGACGTTCACGATGGATACCATAAAATGCTTCTGCTTGCTCTTTACTGAGATGAAGATACTTCATAGCTTTAAGCTTGAAACCGCCTACTATGAAATCATTGATAACGTTTCCGGTGTGGCCGTTTGCAACTGCATCTGGCTTAATCATTGTGAATGTGATGTTTGACATTACTATTTTCTTTTGTTAAATGGCCGCAAAAATAGATATATCTCTTTCTTTTTACGAGTTTTGTCTCAAATAAATAGAGCGTGCAAGATACCATAAAACATAATCTTCAAGAACTACGTAAACACTCAGGACGTATAGTAATAACTACCCACCATAAGCCTGATGGTGATGCCATGGGGTCTACTCTTGGCCTCTATCATTATTTTAAAAATGCAGGCATTGATAGTCAGGTGGTTACGCCTACAGATTACGCAGAGTTTTTACACTGGTTGCCCGGTAACGATACCGTGGTAGTGTACGAAGATGAAACCACACGTAGCAAGGAGCTGATAGATAATGCGGCCTATGTCTTTTGTTTGGATTTTAATGCTTTAGGCCGTATCAATGATATGGGTGAGTACATCAAGCACAGCAATGCTAAGCTTGTGATGATAGATCACCACCAAGATCCACAGGATTTTGATGATGAGCGATTTGTAGAGATAGGTGCTAGCTCTGCGTGTGAGCTGGTCTATCGCTATGTACAGACACACTTAGACCCAAGCCTTATGACCAAAGAAATGGGAGAGTGTATATATACGGGTTTGATAACGGATACCGGCTCTTTCCGCTTCGGAAGTACCACAAGTAGCACCATACGTACCGCAGCAGACCTGATGGACTTGGGTGTGGTTCCAGATAGAATATACCGCTCACTGTTTGACCAGAATAGACTAGAGAGACTCCAACTACTGGGTTATTTTTTGGCAAATAAAATTGAACTCATTGAAGATGGCAAGGTAGCCTTGGCTCATATGACTGTAGAAGAGCTTAATAAATATAACGTAATCACCGGAGATACGGAAGGATTTGTGAACTACGGACTGGGTATTAAAGGAGTACAAATGAGTGCTCTTATTATAGACAGAGGTTACTTAGTGAAAATGAGTTTTCGAAGTGCAGAATACTTTCCGTGCAACGAATTTAGTGCAGAATTTTTCAATGGTGGAGGGCACAAGAATGCTGCTGGCGGTGCCAGTAAAGATTCGCTCGAAAACACCTTGGCCAAATTCAAAGAATCAATAAAAACATACCGAAATCAATTCAAATGAGAAACGTATTTTTTGTTTTGTTGGGGAGTATACTGCTATGGTCTTGTAACAACAAGCCTATGGACAAACTAGGAAACGTAGTCTACAGTAGAGGCGGACAGCCCTGTGAAGCTGAGTTGAAAAATCATTGGCTTATGGATATAGATGCCAGTAATGCAAAAGATTCTGTGTACCTCAATACACTGCGACTTGGTAGAAAAATAGAAGTGCATAGGCTACAGCTCGATAGCAGTTCTACGCTTACTACATTACTGACGCAAACATGCAAAGGAGATAGCCTAAAGCTAAAACTAACAGCGAAGGAGTTTTATACATCTATGAAGGGTACGGTGCCTGACCATCTCAAGGACGATGAACAGATTACGGTGTACATTTGGATGCGAGATAAACTGACTGACGTAGAGCACATCTCCTACAAGAAAGTGTATGAGAAAGATGCCATACGCAGGTATACAGAGAACCTACGCTGGAATGGCATAAGCGATAGTGCAACAGGCATAGTATATGAGAAACTAAAAACCAATAGTGGTCCTCAACCCATCAAAAAAGCCAAGGTGAAGTATATCATAAAATCACTCAATGAGCAGCTCATTGCGAGCAGTCAAGGCGATAGGCTGTTGGTGTATGATGTATATGACAAAGGAGTTTTGGGCGGTATACGCTTCTTGGTGAGCAAACTCGGACTAGGGGAGAGTGCAAGGGCCATAGTGCCCTCAGGTATGGCATACGGTGCAGATGGGAACACAAGGGTGCCTGGATATATGCCAATACTACTAGAGATAGAAATAATAGAGATACTTGAGTAAGCTAAAAGGCATATCGACTTCTTGGATGCAGCTTTGGGCAGCATTGGACGATTCGTGCAAAAAGAAATATTCCAAAATGGTTGGGCTGAGTGTACTCATCGCCCTAATGGAAATAGGGGGAATCGGTATTTTATTGCATACCATACTGTCTATCCTAAAGCCTACTTTCATACTGCATAATATATTCACTCGGTTTGTATACAACGAGTTGGGTATCACAAATGAGAAAACATTTGTGATGGTGATGACCGCTATACTGTTTATCGTGTACTTGGTTAAAAATATCATCTTGGTTCAAATCAACAAGGTACAGGTAAAATGGGCTTTTGAGATTACATCAAATGTATCCAGCAAGCATTATAAATACATAGCGAGCAGAGAGTTGCTTTATTTTCATGAACGCAAGTCAGCAGACATAGTAAATGAAATTGTATCCATAACGGTGTCTTTTACAGATACTATATTGCTCTCGAGTGTGATGTTGCTATCGGAACTTAGCATCGTGATAATGATGTTGACGGCCATTTTAGTGTACAACCCATTTCTGTTTGTTTTCAGCTTTGCCTCCATTATTCCGGCTGCCGCCTTTTTGGTATACCTCAATAGGAATAAACTTGCCGAACAGGGCAGTAAACTACACTCAGCTTTCCCGTTTTTATATGAGAATATTGTGGAACTCACCGCTGGTATTGCACAGATTAAACTTTGGAACAGTGCAAGTCACTCATTTAAGAAGTATGAAAAGATTAAAAATGAAATCTACAAGCTGAATAAGAGTGTTTACATCAAATCGCATCATGTGCCACCTCGCATTTATGAGGTAGTGGCTATTGCTGGAATATTGTGTGTAGTGCTATATGGTGTATTGGGTGAGATTGGAGCGAGTGCGATAATATCCTCTATTTCTATATATGCAGGGGTTTCATTTAGGCTTTTGCCAAGTATGAATAGGGTGATAGGTGCTTCCAACTCCTTGTCTACTCACAACTACATCATAGATTTTATAAAAGAGGCAGACACAGATTTAGTGGATGCTAAGGTGGGAACACTCTCTTTTGAACAGTCTCTCTCTCTGTCCAATGTAAGTTTTGGATACAGCAGCAATAAACTGATCTTAGCTGACCTTAGTTTGGATATCAAAAAGGGAGAGTTTATTGGACTGATAGGGAATAGTGGAGCCGGCAAATCTACGTTGATGAATGTCCTATGTTCACTATTGGAGCCGCAAGGCGGAAATGTGCTTGTAGATGGGAAGGTGTTGTCTAGAGAGCAAAAAGCAGCCTATCAATACTTGTTTTCGTATGTGAAACAGGATGTGTTTATGCTCAATACCAGTATACTGCACAATGTGGCATTTCTGGATGATACGCCAGATGTAGAAAGGGTATGGAGTTGTTTGGAAAAAGTGAATCTAACAGACTGGGTAAAAACACTGCCAAATGGAATTGATACCTCAGTAGGAGAGGTAGGTAAGCAAGTAAGTGGTGGCCAACGGCAGCGGATAGCCATTGCAAGGGCATTGTACAAGAATGCAGAAGTTTTCATATTTGATGAAGTGACCAATAACCTCGATACAAATAGTAAAGAACAAACACTGGCGGCTATCAAAATATTAAAGTCTGAAGGCAAGACCGCTTTGTTTATAACACATAAAGAGAGTGAGCTAGTGTTGTGCGATAGTGTTTATTCTCTAAAGAATAAAAAACTAGTTCGAGAGAAGTAGATTTCAGAGAATACCAGAAGGTCTACCAAGCTAGTATGTGTTCTGTGTATTCGTTTTGCTATTAGTGGTTCACCTAACTATGTGGTCTCAATTAAGGACTATGATAAGTGATACCTTAACCTGTTTAGATTACCCTACCATCTAATGAGGGCACTGGCCCATGTGAAACCACTGCCAAATGCCGCTAAGCATATAAGATCACCTTCTTTCACTTTGCCTGCTTGTTTTGCCTCTGCCAAAGCGATAGGAATAGAAGCTGCGGTTGTATTTCCGTACTTCTGTATATTATTAAAAACTTGATCGTTGGAAAGGCCCATCTTTTTCTGTACAAACTGTGAGATACGAAGATTTGCTTGATGAGGTATGAGAAGGTCTATATCAGTAGACTCTAAGTTGTTTTTGCTGAGTGCTTCTCCTATTACTTGAGGAAAACGCGTTACGGCATGTTTGAAGACAAATGTACCGTTCATATAGGGGTAAATGGCTTCATCCTCTTTCCCAGCATTATCTATTATTTCGGGCACCCATCTGCGTGTACTTGGCCCTATTAGGGTAAGTTCTTCTGCATGTTCGCCTTGTGCATGTAAGTGGGTAGAGAGGATACCTCTATCGGCAGTAGGACTTTTAGATACAATAGCCGCTCCTGCTCCATCACCAAATATTACGGAGACACCGCGTCCTTTGGTTGTTTTATCTAGGCCACCACTGTGGTATTCTGAGCCCACTACGAGTATATTTTCGTACATCCCTGTTTTGATGTATTGATCTGCAATAGACAGTGCGTATACAAAACCGCTACACTGGTTTCTTACGTCTAATGCTCCTATGGTGTCTAGACCAAGCTCTTTTTGTAAGGTAACTCCTGGGCCAGGGAAGTAATAGTCTGGGCTAAGTGTAGCAAAGATGATAAAATCGATATCCGTTTTGTCTATACCAGCATCAGTTATGGCATTTTTAGAGGCTTCTAAAGCCATAGAAGAGGTGCTCTCGTCATTGTTTATCCATCTACGCTCTTTTATGCCTGTACGCTCTACTATCCACTCATCGTTAGTGTCCATTAGTTTAGAGAGATCTTTGTTGGTTACTACGTTGTCTGGCACGTAGTATCCCATACCTGTTATGATTGCACTGTTCATCGGTGCAATTTAAGAAGAAAATGGAAATATGATTCATAAAAAAGCCCCGATACTTAATAGTACCAGGGCTGAATATTATTCGAAACGGAAAATGTTATTTCAATTTTCTGGCAACTTCTACTTCGCGGAAACCTTCTATAAGGTCAAGCTCTTGTAAATCGTTGTAGTTTTTAATCTGAATACCACACTCGTAACCCTTAGCTACCTCTTTCACGTCATCTTTGAAACGCTTAAGTGTATCTATTTCGCCAGTGTATACAACAACACCTTCACGTATGATACGTACTTTGTTGTCGCGGAACATTTTACCTTCAGTTTGCATACAACCAGCTACTGTACCCACTTTAGTAATCTTGAAGACCTCACGTACTTCTGCAGTACCGGTAATCTCTTCTTTAAGATCTGGAGTAAGCATACCTTCCATAGCAGCTTTTATTTCTTCTATAGCTTGGTATATTATACTGTATTGTTTTATCTCTACTCCTTCACTTTCGGCTAATTTCTTAGCACTCGGCATAGGTCTCACTTGGAAACCAATGACAACCGCGTCAGACGCTTTTGCAAGAAGAACATCGTTGTCCGTAATTGGTCCAACAGATTTTTGTATGATTTTTACTTCTATCTCTTCGGTAGAAAGTCTTAGTAATGAATCAGAAAGTGCTTCACTACTACCATCAACATCGGCTTTTATGATGAGTTTTAACTCTTGGAAGTTTCCAATGGCTAAACGCTTACCAATCGTGTCAAGTGTAAGCATAGAAGTAGTACGTATAGACTGCTCTCTTTGCAGTTGCTCTCTTTTATTGGCTATTTCTTTGGCCTGAGACTCATCTGTAAGTACTTGGAAAGTTTCACCTGCTGCTGGTGCTGCAGAGAAACCAAGAATGGATACTGGCGAACCAGGACCCGCTACTTTCATTGCTTTACCACGTTCGTTGAACATGGCTTTTACTCTTGCGTAGTGTTGCCCTGCTATAAGAGCATCACCTATTTGTAATGTACCTTCGCTTACAAGCATAGATGCTACGATGCCTCTACCTTTTTCTATTTTCGCTTCGAGTACCGCTCCTTTTGCATTTTTGTTAGGATTGGCTTTTAGTTCTAATAACTCTGCTTCTAGGCTTACTTTTTCAAGTAATTCTTCTATGTTAATACCGTTTTTAGCAGATATTTCTTGGCACTGGAACTTACCGCCCCACTCTTCTACAAGAATATTCATAGCAGAGAGAGATTCTCTCACTCTATCTGGGTTAGCACCGTCTTTGTCTATCTTGTTTATAGCAAAAACAATCGGAACATCTGCAGCTTGAGCATGACTAATAGCCTCTTTTGTCTGTGGCATAACCACATCGTCTGCTGCTATTACGATTATGGCAATATCGGTAACCTGAGCACCCCTTGCACGCATTGCTGTAAATGCCTCGTGACCTGGCGTATCTATGAAGGTCATTTTGCTGCCGTTTGTCAACTGCACTTCATAAGAAGCAACGTGTTGTGTTATTCCACCGGCTTCACCTGCTATAACATTTGCATTACGTATGTGATCCAGTAAAGATGTTTTACCGTGATCTACGTGACCCATTACAGTAACAATAGGGTGACGTGGCAATAAGTCTTCTTCTTTATCGTCGTCTTCTTCTATCTCTATAGTTTCGTCAGCGTCTACAAAATTTACTTCGTATTCAAACTCTTCTGCTACTATTTGAATAGTCTCAGCATCGAGTCGCTGATTTATAGAAACCATAAGACCGAGTGAGAAACACGCTCCAATAATTTCGTTCACGTTTACATTCATCATATTGGCAAGATCATTGGCCGTTACAAACTCTGTAACGTCTAATATTTTGCTTTCTTCAATATCCTGTAACTGTTTTTCTTCCCACTTCTTCTTGTGCTCTTGTCGTCTAAACTTACGAGCTTTCTGACGCACTTTGCCACCGTGTGAGGGTGCCTGTTTGCCAGAAGACATTCTGGAAAGTGTTTTCTTAATTTTGTCTTGTATTTCTTTTTGGGATACTACTGGCTTTTCTCCTGGCTTTTCTCTCCCGCTGCTGCGTTCTGTTCTAAGCTTCTCTGCCGTTACCTTTTCCCCTTTTATACGTTTACGCTTTCTTTTTGGCTCGTCTTTGTCCTTTTTCGTGCGTTTTACGGGTGGCTTTATTACTATTTTACCTAGTACGGTAGTTCCCTCCAGTTTTTTGTATTCTGTATTTACATTTTCTGGAACTTCCTCTATCTTGTCTTCTTTTTTAACTTCTACCGTTTCCTTTGGCTTAGGAGCTACTTCTTTTTTCTTAGCAACGGATTTTTCAGTTTTTTTCTTTGGTGCAGGTTTCTCTATTGAGATTTTTCCTAGTACCTTAAGATTTCCAGTATCCTCATCCTTATTGGCCGGTTCTACCTTTACTTCTTTAGGTTTTTCAGCAACCTTAGGTTTTACCACTTCAGGTACTTTCTCAACCTTTACCTTTACCTCAACCTTTACTTCTGGTTCTAGTATTACTGGTTTCTCAACTATGGCTTCAGGTATTGTCTCAACCTTTTTAGCTACAGGTGGCTCTGGCTTCACTTCTTTCTCCGTCTTAGACCCTAGTGTATTGTCTTTTATGAAGATGGTAGACTCAGGCTTAAACTCAGGAGCAGGAGGCTCAGGTTTCTGAGTTTCCGTTATTTCGTGTGTTTTTGCATCCTTCCGAATGTTTATCTCGAGTTGCTGAGATTCTTCTTTTGCTTGCTTATCTTTTTGATAAAACCCAAGCAAATTCTGATACATAGCTTCATCGAGTTTGGCCGATATTTTGGATTCTACTTCAAACCCTTTTTCGCTCAGGTGTTCTACGATAGTTTTCCAACTTACGTTGAACTCAGTTGCAACCTTGTTTATTCTGTATGTCTTTTTCTTGTCAGCCATCTATTGCTAAGCAGTGTTCGAAAATAATACTTTAAGTCTTTAAAGTATTATTAATCAAATTCTGCCTCTAGTATTTTCTTAATTTCTTCTATTGTCTCTTGTTCTAACTCTGTACGCGATATAAGGTCTTCAGTACCCATATCCAATACACTCTTAGCGGTATCTAAACCAATGTTTTTCAATTCATCAATTATCCATGAATCTATTTCATCTGTAAATTCGCCCAAGTCTACATCCATATCCTCGTCTTCGTTGGTTTCACGGTATACATCTATGGTGTATCCCACTAGTTTACCAGCCAATTTAATGTTGTGGCCTCCCTTACCAATGGCAAGAGATACTTGGTCTGCTGGTAAAAATACGTCTGCTTTGCCTTCACTATCGTTGATTGTTATTGAAGACACTTTAGCTGGACTTAAACTACGCTGTATAAGCAGTTGTATGTTAGACGTGAAGTTGATAACATCAATGTTTTCGTTTTTCAACTCACGCACTATACCGTGTATACGGCTACCTTTCATACCTACACAAGCCCCTACAGGGTCTACGCGGTCGTCATAACTTTCTACGGCTACTTTAGCTCTTTCTCCCGGCTCACGTACTATTTTCTTCACAGTAATAAGACCATCTAATATTTCAGGTACTTCTAGTTCAAACAATCTCTCCAAGAATTCTGGAGCGGTTCTAGACAAAATTACTTTTGGATTAGAATTATACATTTCTACACGCAATACTACTGCTCGTACAGAGTCTCCTTTTTTGAAGAAATCACGTGGAATCATTTCACGTTTTGGAAGAATTAGCTCATTGCCTTCATCATCCAAAATCATAATCTCATTCTTCCAGATTTGGTAAACTTCACCTGTAACAATCTCGCCAGAGCGATCTTTGTATAGTTTGTAGAACTCGTCTTTTTCTAATTCAAGCACCTTGCTGAGCAGTGTTTGACGAGCTGTTAGTATTGTTCTACGACCAAACGAAGCCATATCGATCTCCTCGATAGCTTCTTCGCCTATTTCGTAGTCTTCTTCAAGCTTTTTAGCTTCTTCTATATTTAATTCTTTGTTTGGGTCTTCTACTTCACCCATATCTACAATCTCTCTATTTCTGTAGATTTCTAGATCACCATTATCGGTGTTTACAATCACATCAAAGTTGTCATCAGAACCGTATTTTCTTCTAATCATGGTTCTAAACACATCTTCTAGAACCCTCATCATGGTGGCTCTGTCTATGTTTTTGAATTCTTTGAATTCTGAGAAAGATTCTACTAGTTGTAAGCTCATTTCTTTTTTCGTTTAAAGGATATTATAACAATACTTTTTATTATGTCGTCAAACACTACGGTTTGTTTTTCTTTTTTGTGTTTAGAAACAGAAACTTCTATTTCTATGCTCTCTTCTCCCACGCTAAGCAGTTCGCCGTTAATGGTTTTTTCTTCGGCTAACTCTATTTCCAATTCTCTGCCAATGTGCTGCGGATATTGTCTCTTGTCTAGCAAAGGTTCATCTACACCCGGAGAAGATATTTCGTAACGAATGGGTGTCTCGTCTTCGTATTCTTCGTCTAAAATACGAGATACTTTTCGGCTTAATCGTGCACAGGTTTGTATACCCACACCGTTTTCTCCATCTATAAAAAAACGCATATCGGTACCTCGTTCATTGCTTCTTATGTTCACAAGAAAGCAGTCTGAAGTGGTAAGGTCCTCTTCTATAATTTGCGTTATGAGTTGTTTTACGTCCAAAATTTTTGCTAAGAAAAAAGGGGTCAGTGACCCCTTCCGTTCTTGGATTATTTACTGCAAATGTATGTGATTTGTTCATATCTTGCAACTTGATAACAGAACACATTATATAAAACAGTACTTTTGACTTTGAAATCAAAAAATTACAATCATATGAAGAGCTTATCCACCACACTTAAAGTCGCAGTATTAGCTGCTGTATCCACCCTTTTTTTGGCCAATAGTGGCGGCAGTCCTGGTGGCAACACTGGCTCTGCTGTAGATGGGGGTAAAACATGTGCTACCCAAGGTGGATGCCATGCAGGCAGACCAATTTTAAAGCAGGATATGATAACTACAGATATACCGGCTACTGGGTACGAACCGGGAAAAAATTATAGAATAACATTAAACCCAACAAGTGAAAGAAATGCTCAATGGGGTTATGAAATGCTTGTGCAGAGTAGTAGCGGCTTAGCAGTAGGCTCGTTCACATCTAATGCTGACGGCAATATAGTTTCTGGCCAAAGCGATAGAATTACACACAAGTTTAATGGAGTGACAAGCAAAACGATGACGTGGGTACTCGACTGGACTGCACCTGAGGTAGGCGAGGGGAATTTGCAAATATTTGCATCAGTACTTGCGGCAAACGACAATAACAATACAAGCGGTGATGATTTGATTATAGATACGCTAGACCTATCTGAAAATACGACAGCAGCGGTTTCAGAAATGATTGGCCAAGAAATAGTGTTGTATCCAAACCCTGTGGTAAGTGAACTTCACATCAATGGTTTCGAAGGATCGAATGGAAGTATATCTGTATTTGATATGTCTGGAACAGAAGTGATTTCAATGCCTTTTGCCCCTGTGGTAAACGTAAGAAATTTGGCTGCGGGCAACTACATTTTAAAAATAGTCAATCAAAACGTTACGCTCAATAAAACTTTTGTAAAGCGATAAGCTTACTCTTTCTTAAAAACATAAATAAGTGAACTGGACGAATCTATGTTCACTAATGATGTCAAATATGCCCATAACCCTTTGAGTATGGTGATGGGTAAAAAGGTGAATGATTTTTTATAACTGGCACTTACCATGGCATTAAAGAAGGGGTCTAATGGCAGTCTATATTTGTGTTCTAAGGAAAATCCTCTTTTAGCTGCAAACTGTTCTATACTGTGTGGCGTAAAGTGCCACAAGTGACGAGGAGTATCATAAGCAGCCCAGTGTTCACTATACATCTTGGCATCGGTACTATTGCTATTGGGTAGTGCAAGTATTAGTCTGCCGTCTGCTTTTAGCGAAGCTGCAAACAAATCAAAATACGCATCAAATGTATAAACATGCTCAAATACATGCCAGAGCGTGATTAGGTCAAAATCAGTATCCAGTTTATTAGCGAGAAACTCAGAAGGAACA
Organism: uncultured bacterium; assembly: GCA_963932895.1. Classification (GTDB taxonomy): domain Bacteria; phylum Bacteroidota; class Bacteroidia; order NS11-12g; family UBA9320; genus UBA9320. The sequence continues at coordinate 3,908 of CAWVTO010000006.1, read as the reverse complement.
TGTGTTTCTATACCAAATTTGTCTTTGCAGAGAGTACGTGCTTTGTCACTGATTTCTACGCCCGTAGTGGTATATCCATTTTGATGCATATGGTTTAGGAAGTACCCTGAACCAGATCCTATGTCCAATAATTTCTTGCCAATTCCTAGTTTTTGAATTTTGCGAAGCTTGTACCCTAGCATTATTTCTCTGGCTTTGTGGTATACGCCGTATATAAGCCCCTTGTTGGTGTCGCTGTGCTCTACGTACTCTTCACTGTTGTAGTATGGACCTATGTCGCCTTCATTTGGGGCATTGCCCGTGAACTTAAAGCCGCACGAAACGCATTGATGAATTTCAAAAATTTCTTTTGATACCAACCAATCGGGTACTTTTTTGAAAACCTTAAACGTGTTGTGGTCGCATACAGGGCAAGTTGTTATGGAAAATGAAGTAGACAAATTATTCTTCCTTTTGGTACATGCAAATAACCATTTTAATGGTTCATTGAACAAATATCCTCAATTATATATAGTAGGAACCAACGTTTGTTTTGCTCTATTCGTCTTCTCATTGATAGTATCTATAGAGTTTATGAACTAAATATTTATTTTCGCCGATACTTAAGAATAACACTTAATAATTAACCGAATGAATAATTTCAAAAGAATAAACACCATCTTTGGGTGGATTACCTTCCTAATAGCATTGGGGGTTTACATCCTTACACTTGAGCAGTCCGTGAGTTTATGGGATTGCGGAGAGTTTATTTCAGCGTCTTATAGATTGCAAGTAGTGCACCCTCCAGGGGCTCCTTTGTTTCTAATGCTGGGAAGATTATTTAGCATTTTTGCAGAAGCGGGTACCAATGAGGTAGCTATAGCGGTAAATATGCTAAGTGCAGTTGCTAGTGCAGCTACTGTGATGTTTACGTTTTGGATTACATCACATTTTGCTAAAAAAATATTAAAAGTAGACTTAAATAGCTCTTCTGTAAGTTTAGGAGATGCTATTGGAATAGTAGGTTCTGGTCTTGTAGCTGCTTTGGCTGTTACATTTATGGATACATTCTGGTTTAGTGCTGTAGAGGCAGAGGTATATGCAGGGTCATCTTGTTTTATGGCCTTGGCTTTTTGGGCTATTTTGAAATGGGAAAAAGTGAAAGACGAACCTCGTTCTGATCGATGGATCGTTTTCATAGCCTACATAGTAGGGTTAGGTATAGGTCTTCACCTTCTAAACATACTTGTAGTGCCTGCAGTATTCTTATACTACTTTGTAAATAAGTACGGAACGTCTGTGGTGAACGTACTAAAAGCAGCGGTTATTGGATTTGGTTCAATCGCATTATTGCAATGGGGTATTATACCAATGACACCTGCTATAGGTGCTTGGTTCGATATGATTTTTGTGAACAGCTTTGGATTGCCATTTAACTCTGGAGTATTGTTCTTTATGGTACTCATCTTTGTAGCGGTTATTTTTGGCTTGAAGTATACTGTTAGAGTCAATAAACCAATCGCCAATTTAGTTATACTTTGCTATGCCTTTATTATGATAGGATTTAGCTCATACTCTATGGTAGTTATACGTTCTATTGCAGAGCCTGCTATAGATATGAATGACCCTCAAGATGCACAGAGTTTGCTCAGTTATATCAATCGTGAGCAGTATGGTTCTAGACCGCTTGTATATGGTCCATATTGGAATGCAAGACTTACAGCTATAGACGATGGAAAAACACAATATCGACGCGGTGATGATGAATACGAAGAGGTTGGCACAAAGCAATCACCTGTTTATGATGATCGTTTCTCTACTATTTTGCCGCGTATGGGTGATATGTCAGAGAAGTCTAATTACTACCCGATTTGGTGTGGAATGGATGATATGTTTATGAAAATAAACAGACTTGAGCAGCAAACCAAAGCAGACCCGTCCAACAAAGACCTTGCACAACAACTAGCTGCTGCTAAGCAAATAAAACCGAAGTTTAGCAACAACATGAAGTTCATGTTCAATTATCAGATGGGTTGGATGTACTGGAGATATTTTATGTGGAATTTCGTAGGAAGACAGAATGATCTTCAAAACGTAACAGGAAATAGCCAACATGGCAACTGGATATCGGGTATTGACGGTTTTGACGAGTGGAGATTGAATGCACCCATGGAAGTGCCAAGTGACATGGAATATAACAAAGCAAGAAACACCTACTACTTCTTACCGTTGCTATTGGGATTACTCGGAATATTCGTAATGTATAAACGCAGCAAGATGGATTTTTATACCGTACTTGTGCTGTTCTTGTTTACAGGACTATTGGTAGTGATTTACCTAAACCAACCGCCAATGGAACCAAGAGAGCGAGATTACACATTTGCAGGATCCTTTCAGACCTTCTGTATATGGATAGGTCTAAGTGTTCTCTTCTTTGTAGATATACTCAAGAAATATGCAAATAAAACCGTGATTGCTACTGGAGCAACTATCCTAGCATTGTTTGCTGCACCCTTCCTTATGGCTTCTCAAAACTGGGATGATCATGACAGATCGGGTAGGTATCTAGCCATATCATTTGCTAAAAATTACCTGAGTAGCTGCGAGCAAAATGCGATATTGTTTACCAATGGAGATAATGATACTTACCCACTGTGGTATGCACAAAACGTAGAAGGATACCGTACAGATGTTAGAATAATCAACTTAAGTCTTCTTCCTACAGAATGGTATAGCAGTGCATTGAGGCATAAGGTATTTGATTCTGAAGCATTGCCCATGAGCATACCTGCCGATGAGATGGTATCTGGAAAGAGAGATTACGTGAGATTCTATGACAATAAGGCTTTCCCGCAAAATCAATTTTACCCGCTGGATCAAGTGCTAAGTTATGCTACGTCCAATGATGATAGTAAGAAAGAGTACATTTCATCGAGAACTGAAAAGGATAATTATTTTCCAGTTAAAAACTTCAGTTTGGATGTAGATAAAGAAGCTGTAATAGCAACAGGCTATATACCCGCAAAGGACACCAGTAAGATTGTAGACAAAATGTTTTGGAACATAGGCAGAACGGGACTCAGTAAGGGTGACCTTGTAGTGCTAGATGTGATAGCAACAAATGCTAAAACGGGCTGGAAAAGACCTATCTATTGGACGACGACTACAGGTTCTTCTGTGTACTTAAACTTAGATAAATACCTTAGACACAATGGACTTACCTACCAACTGATACCGGTAGAGGCAAGTCGTAATTTGCGAGGCATGGACGACATGGACTTGCTGTACAAACGTCTTATGGTAGACTATGAGTGGGGAAATATGGATAAAGGTGAGTTGTTTTTAGATGACAAAGCACAACTGGTTCCTAGAAACTTAAGAGCCTTATTTGTACAAGTAGCAGATTTTTACTCCCGTAATGGTGATATGGAGAAAGCTACGGCATTAATAGACAAGTGCTATAGCTCTATGCCAGAAACAGTATTGCCTATGCGTCTTAATATAAAAGCCCTTAGTGCAGATATATATTATAGAGCTGGTCAAGTTGAGAAAGCAGATTCATTTACCACAGATATAGGAAATAGGGCATTCGAAATGGCCAATTACTATGGTAAGTTTAAAAGCAAAGGAATACAAAGTGTAGAAAGAGACAGACGAGATAATCTGGATGTGCTTCGTAACATTGGTGCTCTTACACGAGAGTATAAACGTGACGAATTAAACAAGAAATATACAGACTTATATAAGCAGGCTAATACAGTCTATTAACGAATGAGTAAAGAAGGGATAGTAATTGGTTTTCATGCAGTAGAAGACTTGCTAAATAGTGGTGTCACTATTGGTAAAGTATATGTAAACAACCAAGCAGATACAAGAAAGATAGGAGTGCTGCGTCAGTTAGCAAAGACAACTGGCACCCCTTTCTCTAT
>CAWVTO010000005.1:0-22250 GCA_963932895.1 uncultured bacterium | reverse complement strand
GTTTTTGAACAAGGGTTGGAAGTACTTGGGTTGGTGCAGTAAGTTTAACCATTCTGGTACGATTTTATATTCCATAAAAAAACCGACTTAAAAGAGTCGGTTTTTTTGGATTTATCCAATAGCTGTGTAGCTATTCCTTCATGAATTTTGTGCGGTAGATGGTATTGTTCAGTTGTACTTGGAGTATGTATAGTCCTTGGGGTAGTGCGGACACATCCATTTTATTGCCCACCATATTTGCACGGTATACTTGCCCGTGCAGGGCAAACACTGTGCTCGTAGCACCTTGCGGGAGATTTTCTACCACGAGTGTAGTTCTTACAGGGTTGGGATAGATGGTATAGGGAAATTTTGCTTGTTCATCTACACCTATTAAATCCAGAAAACTATCGTAGTTACACGTTGTATCACCACCACCTAACCAAAAGATCAGGCTATCATTTCTACAGACGGATTTCACTCCTTCAAATTCTGGAATAGTTGGCCAATAAAAAATACCTAGACCAAATGCCTTTTCACCAATGCCTTTAATGATCGTATAGTTATTCCTACTCTCAACGTCTCGGATGAAGTAGTGTGGGTAGGTAATACCATTCATTAAGGATATGTCGCGTATACTGTCTACCCGTATATTGACCTCAACAAACCCATTCATATATGATAACGTATCTCCCTCTTTTGATCCAAAATCAAAGAAAAGCACCGTATCATCCAAAAAAAGTTTTTCGTCTACGTAGCTATATTCTTGGCCACCATAATCTATAACAGTAGTGTCTCCTTTGGTGCCTGTGATATTCAATGTAGCTAAGGTGTAGTTACTGAAACTGGTTTTACCATACAAGTACCGCGTGCCGCTCACAAAATTTTGCCCCGCTACAGACAGGGTGAGTAGTAAGCTAAAAAGTAGTATTACTTTTTTCATAATTGAGTTTGAGCGAATCTATGAAAATCTACGGCGAAACGCAACTGATTTATTATAAGCAAATTACAATTGTCACGTTTTGTAAACGGGCATATCTGCAGCTGCCCTCAAAAAAGAATCCTATTGGTAAACGGGCACCTGCCTATTTCTTACGCTCTATCACGTAGTTGATAAGAGCAGAAATGTACGATGTACTGCCCTTACTATCGATGTTTTCTAGCAGTATTTCGGCTTTGTTCTTATACTCCATCATACGCTTTTGAGCATAGTCTAAACCTCCTTTTTGCTTTACAAAGGCAATTACTTCATTCACCTGTTTTTTGGATTTTTTGTCTTTTTTGATGATCTTTATCATCGCTCTACGTTCCCTTTCTTCCGCTACATTGAGAGCATATATAAGTGGCAACGTCATCTTCTTTTCGATGATGTCTATGCCTGTAGGCTTGCCTATCTTATTGTCCCCATAATCAAAAAGGTCATCTTTTATCTGAAAAGCAATGCCCACAGCATTTCCCATGGCAATGACAGCCTCTACGGTTTCTTCATCTTCATTGGTGCTATTCGCACCTATACCACAACAACTGGCTAGCAAGGAGGCCGTTTTCTTGGTTATGATATCAAAATACACCTCTTCGGTAATGTCCAGTTTACGGGCTTTCTCCATTTGTAGCAGCTCCCCTTCACTCATTTGCTCTACCGCACTACTTAGTATTTCTAAGGCTTTAAAATCTTTGTTGCGAAGCGATAGCAGTAAGCCCTTGCTGAGCAGGTAATCGCCTACCAGTACAGCTACTTTATTTTTCCATAATGCGTTGATAGAAAAGAAGCCTCTTCGCATGTTGGACTCATCTACCACATCATCGTGCACCAGTGTGGCTGTATGTAGCAACTCTACCAATGCAGCACCACGATAGGTCGCCTCATTAATGTCTCCAAACAACTTGGCACAATGAAGTACCAGAAGCGGTCTCATTTGCTTCCCTTTGCGTTTTACAATGTAATTCATAATAGTGTCCAACAAGGGCACTTTACTCTTCACACTGTCTTTAAAACGGTCTTCAAAGACTTTCAGTTCTTTCTCTATAGGAGACTTTATATAGGCTAATGTATCGGCCATTTCGGGTTTCTATGGTGCAAATAACCACGCTTATCTATGTATAAACAAAAAAAGAGAGCAATTGCTCTCTTTTTTCTATCGTACTATTCTATTAGTCCGGTTATTCATCCGCAACTTTCAAAGCACTGTAGCTCAGTTTCAATGCATTCACTTTTCTAAGTTCCTGCTTTATATCTGTTACTATACCCATTTTTACTACTTTATCTGCTTTTAGTGAAGTCGTCATAAAAGGAATCTCCTTTTCATCTTTCTTACTATTTTGAAGCGTAATGTATTGTTGAATATCATCAACAGTAGCAAATGCGTCATCTAGCTGTATTCGTGGTGTAGTACCCAGTTCACCGTCTTTCGGCGGTCCTACAAAAATGTAGTTCAATCGTGATTTTTTCACTAACTTCTCTACCTCCGTAGCTTGAGGAATGGCGGTTTTCACCTTCATATCTCGATCCCTCATCTTGGTAGCAACCATAAAGAAAAACAGTAGCATAAATACAATATCTGGCAAAGCAGATGTATTAATGGCTGGTGTAGGCCTTCCTCCGTCTTTTTTAAATTTTGCCATACTTATTTTCCTATACTTACTGGTTCTGCCTCAGAGAGTTTCTTTGGATACTTTTCTTTCACTTGCTTAATCTTTTCCTTCTCACGTTCAGTGCTAAGTTTCGTATAAAGCTTACCAAATTCTCTCATTGAATACTCATCTCTAACATCGTTGTAAGCGGCTGTTAGCTCATTGTATACCTGTACATACATATCGTACGATGTACCTCTATCGTTTTTCAAAGACACTACGGCCTTTGTAGACGTTGTAGACAATGTTGGATCTGTACCCTCATTGGTAAGGTGATCCATCGCTTTTTGACGAAGTCTATCTATACTCATTGGAGCACCTTCTACAAGTAGTTGGTCTCCAGCATTTATAAGTACTTCTAGCACCTCACGCTTACGTTGCTTACTATCAGGTGGTGGTTCTTCAGACATTGGCGGCAATGCTACTTGGAGTCCATTGGGGACATCCATAGTAGTAGTTACCAAGAAGAAAACCAATAGTAAGAAGGCGATATCGGCCATAGAGCCTGCATTTATTTCTGGTATGTCTCGTCTTCTACTTCCCATGATTTCTTAATTTTTGAATAATGATATCCCTTCTGATACTAGAATAGATACTACAGACACTACACTTAAGAATGCTGTTAGGTAAATACCCATATCTATCAGTTTTGACTGCTGTACAGAATTTACTCCATATTCCAGTGAATGTTCCGTAATCTCTCCACCCGACACGGTGTATCCTATGATACAAACGAGTACAAGTACACCTACTCCTATGAGTAAACTTTTAGCAGACTTTGGATTATTAACCAAATGTATGGCTGAAGACACTACCGTACCAATAACCGCAATAATTGCAAGAGCTATAGTAAGGAATAAACCCATCTCTGAACCAGCAAAACTATCTCCCACTAGAACACCCACAAAAATGAGTACGAGCAAGATTATTACTGCGTAGTATATTATCTTTCCTGTTTTTCCCATCTTATGCTTTTACTACTTTGTTTTTTACCAGGATATCTACAAGAGAGATAGAAGCATCTTCCATTCCGTTTACTATCCCGTCTATTTTAGACGTGATGAAGTTGTAAAATACTTGTAAGATAATAGCAACAATTAGACCTGCTACTGTAGTCAAAAGTGCAACTGAGATACCGTCTGCAACAACCCCTGGAGAAATGTCTCCAGCTGCCTTAATCGCATCAAAAGCACCAATCATACCAATTACTGTACCCATAAACCCAAGCATAGGAGCAAGAGCAATGAATAGCGATAACCATACTAGACCTTTTTCTAGTTGACCCATCTGTACCGAACCGTAGCTCACTACCGATTTTTCTACTACATCTATAGAGCCTTGATCTGATCGATCTAGACCTTGATAAAATATACTTGCTACTGGTCCTCTTGTATTTCTACAGATTTCTTTTGCACCTTCTATGTTTCCGGCTGCAACTTCATCTTCTATTTGAGCAACAAATTTATCTGTATTGATACTCATCCAAAAAAGTGAGATGATACGCTCAATAGCGATAGCCAACCCTAGAATAAGACAGATAAGTGGAAGAGCCATAAACCCTGGGCCACCTTCAATAAATTTTTTCTTTAACACTTGAAGACCACTTTCTTCTACTACTGGAGGTGCAGCTACTTTTGATTCTTCGGTAGCCATGGCCGTCTCTTCAGCGGCAGCAGTGCTATCTACGGTTTCTTCTACAGCTTCAGTAGAATCTACTACTTCGTCTTGTGCTACTACTGATTGAACGCTGAATGTTATTATGCATAACAACATTAACAATGATGTGATTTTTTTCATTTTTTTTAACTCTGATTATTACGTATTGCGGACAAAAATATAAAATTTTAACTTCGCTTGACGATTAAGTACATATTTTTAAAAATTATCTTTTCGTTATTCTAACACGAATGTGCAACATCATCGTACATTATTTCCATAAGAATATAAAAACAACCATTTTCGCTTTACTAAAGGACGATAATAAAATGGCCAAAGCTAAAAAAGTATATATCTGCTCACACTGCGGGAGCAATTACGCTAAGATGATGGGCAAGTGCTTTTCGTGCGGAGAGTTTAACACGGTACAAGAAGAAGTAGTCATCAAACCCAAAAGCGGTGGAATGATGAATCTGAAGGACATAGATGGTGTAGTAACAGCAGTGAATAGTGTAGACGCCATAGAACTCACTCGACTAAAAGCTCCGGGAATAGAACTCAATCGTGTACTTGGAGGCGGAATAGTTCCAGGCTCGGTCATACTCCTTGGTGGCGAACCGGGTATAGGAAAGTCTACCTTGCTATTGCAAAGTGCACTGCGTATGAATAAACGTGTACTCTACGTGAGTGGAGAGGAAAGTTTGAACCAAATAAAAATGCGTGCCGACCGTATCGGTATTACCAATGAGGAGTGCCTTTTACTGAATGAGACATCGGTAGAAAATATCATTGGCAAAATGAAGGAGACCAAACCCTCTTTTGTGATTATTGACTCTATACAGACAATGTTTAGCAAATACCTAGACTCTACTCCGGGTACTATTTCCCAAATACGTGAAAGCAGCTCACTCCTTATACAATACGCTAAGCAAAATGAAGTACCAATAATACTTGTAGGCCATATCACCAAAGATGGTCAACTGGCCGGGCCTAAACTCTTAGAACACATGGTAGATACTGTGTTGCAGTTTGAAGGAGAAACGCAAAACAGCTACAGAATACTGCGTACACTCAAAAATAGATTTGGTAGTAGCCTAGAGCTGGGCATCTATGAAATGACCTCTAAGGGAATGCGAGAAATCGATAATCCCAGTGAGATACTAATAAATCAACGCAGCGAAAACCTAAGTGGTGTAGGAGTAGTAGCTTCTCTGGAAGGCAATCGTAGTCTAATGATAGAGACGCAAGCACTGGTAAGTGCGGCAGTATACGGCAACCCGCAGCGAAACACCAATGGGTATGACAGTAAGCGACTAAATATGCTGCTTGCTGTGCTCGAAAAAAGATGTGGATACAAGCTGAGTCAGCAAGATGTATTTGTCAATATTGCAGGCGGTTTAAAAATAAATGATCCTGCTACCGATCTGGGTATAGCTGCATCTATTGTGTCATCTATGCAAAACGTGGCATTGCCCAACAAAATGGTCTTTGCAGGGGAAATAGGCCTCAGTGGCGAGATACGGGGTATCAATCGCATAGACCAACGCTTGAAAGAGGCAGAGAAACTTGGATTTACAGATTTTATAATGTCTGACCAACTCGAGATTGCCCAAAAGGGATTTAAGATTAAAATGCACAAGGTGGGTAATGTGCGGCAGATGTTTAGTCTACTTTTTGAGTAGGCCTCTCATCGCTACTCTATCACATCTTCTGCCAGTGCAATGGGATGTCTCTGTTTCAGCTGCACTTGGAGTGAATCTGCCAAATCAGCATAATCCAACGCGTATTTTTGCTTTGCTAGATCATTGTAGAACATTTTAAACGCTGCTTTACTTTGATCCAATGCCGTGAGAAAATCATCAAAGGCGACTTCTCTATCCGATTTCACTAGCAGCACATTTTTCACTTGCTCTCTTTTGTCAAATTCTCTTGAAAGCCGAATACTCAGCTGTTCTTTTGTACTTTTTTTATTGTTGATCATATACTCTCCGTTATCATTAATGAGCAATGTAGACTGCACCAAATAAACGCTATCTGGCACGTCAAAAGGCCTAGAAATAGTTGTATTGATGGCATAATCTTGATCTATATTAGTAGCAACCAAAAAGAAGACGAGGAGTAAAAAAGCGATGTCAGCCATAGAGCCTGCATTAATATCGTGTGGTTTCTTCATAGTATACTATCGTTTTTGGTGGGGTGTTTTGTATTTCACATTTACCACGTGCTACAAACGCTTTACCACGTAACGCAACAGAGCGTTACTCAAATAAAATGTACCTTTGCCTCACTAAAAAAGCGATATGCTAATCGAAGTTTTAAAATCTAAAATACACCGAGCTAAAATCACTCAAACAGAGCTAGACTATGTGGGGAGTATCACTATAGATGAAAATCTAATGGATGCGGCCAATATGATAGAAGGTGAGAAAGTGCTCATCGTAAATAACAACAATGGCGAACGACTAGAAACATATGCTATAGCAGGTGAACGCGGTAGCGGTATGATTTGCCTGAATGGTGCTGCTGCTCGCAAAGCGGCTAAAGGTGATATTGTTATCATCATATCTTTTGCCATGTTGGAGTTTGAAGAAGCAAAGAAATTCACTCCGTACTTGGTGTTCCCAGACAAAAACAATAAGGCTATACTTGACTAAAAATGTAAAAACAGCCATACAAACAATCGTATTTCTTACCCTAGGAATAGTATTGTTTTACTACGCTATAGGCTCTGAGCCTATAGGCGATGAGATCAAGAATGCCAACCTATTTTGGATTGGCGTATCCATGATATGTGGCATACTGAGTCATTTAGCCCGTGCCCTCAGATGGAATTTATTACTACAACCAATGGGTTACAAGGCAAGCCCTTGGGCTAGTTTTCATGCGGTTATACTCGGATACTTGGTTAATATGGTATTGCCTCGTGTGGGAGAGATTACCCGCCCTGCGGTGCTGAGCAAGGTAGAGAATATCCCGTTTAACAAACTGGTAGGAACCGTTGTGGTTGAGCGTGTAGTAGACCTATTGATTACACTCCTAATAGCCATCGCTATCTTCTTCATCCAATTTCAAATAATAGCTGCATTTTTCTCCGATCTGTTTACAGATTTCAATACCCAAAATGCGATCATCTACGTCGGAATTGCTGTAGTCCTTCTGACAGGATTATTCATAGTATACAAGAAACGCCATTGGTTTTACAACCTTCCTATCATTGGCAAGTTTCAGTCTTTTATAGAAGGATTGCTAGACGGTATGAAGACGGTATTTAGTCTTCAACAAAAAGGACTATTCATTTTCTACAGTATCTTTATTTGGGTGATGTATTTCTTTATGCCCTTCTTTGTGTTTTACGCTCTGGACGGCACTGCTCATTTGGGAGCTTCTGCAGGTCTCACCGTATTACTATTCGGAACCGCTGCTATGATAGTTCCAATACCCGGAGGAGTTGGCACGTTTGAATTTATGGTGCCAGCAGCATTGGCACTGTACCAAATCACACCACTTGTAGGCAAGAGTTATGCGATTATCACTCACGCTATTCAATTTATGGTAATATTAGGCGTAGGAGCTTTCTCTATTATATACTTCATCATAAAAAATCAACAACTCAAGAAACGCCATGTGGAATCAGATAGTGAATGACAAAATTTTTTCTTCTTCAGATGACCTAGCCAAACAAGTCACTAAGTGGAATATTTTCAATGAAAAGGTGGTCTTTACCAATGGTTGTTTTGATATCTTGCATATGGGACATATCGACTACCTATGCAAGGCTGCAGACTTGGGTGACAGACTTATTATAGGAGTAAACACAGATGCATCTGTAAGCAAACTAAAAGGGCCGAGTAGACCAGTCATTCATGAAAACACCAGGCTTATTAAACTAGCTGCTTTAGCCTTTGTGGATGCCGTAATATTGTTTGATGAAGAAACACCCTTAGAACTCATTACAAAAGTGAAGCCCCAAGTGCTTGCCAAAGGTGGAGACTACACTGTGGAAACCATTGTAGGTGCCGACGAAGTCTTACAAAGAAACGGTTCGGTAGAAGTGATTCCTTTTTTAGAAGGACACAGTAGTACTGCTATTATCGATAAAATAAAAGAAGCGTAAGTTTCTACTTACGTTTCCCGCCCTTAAGCTCATCTTGTAGTTGGGTTAAGGCTTCCCATTTTTTAGCTGATGCCAAGGTTGCTTGCTCTCCCCAAGTAGTTGGGTCGTGCACAGCATAGTTAGGTCCTGCCGCTATCAGTATTCCTTTAATTCTTGCTACCGTAGCTGAGGCCACATCAGTGTAGCTAAGAATGCCATCTGCGTTTAATAATTCTTGGATTTTTGGCCCTACACCACCTATCTTTTTTAAGTCGTCCTTCGTAGAAACGGGCCCACTATTGGCTGCAACGATAGCATCCGTTACGGCTGGCACAGGAGTTGTCTCTTTTACTTCTGCCGGAGTATCCGTAGACTCCTCACTTGCTGGAGCAGCAGATGTGGCATCGTGTTTCGCTTGCAAAGCCAATAGATGATTCTCTGTCTTTAGTCGCGTAGCGTAGCATTCTGAGAGTTTAGCATTCAATCGATCAATCTCGGCCTTTTGTTCCCCTTGCTTTATTTCAAGCTGCTCAATGTCTGAGGCAGATTGTTCTGCATCTTTAGAAGCATTGTATAACTTGGCATTTTCACCTTCCAGATCTGCTATACGATTCTTTAACAGATCATTTAGAAAATAACGGAGTAAGTATCCAAGCAGAAAAGCAACGCCTAATATTAAAGCTATTTCCCAAACATAAGTCACCATATCTGAGCTTCCTGGCCCTTCAAAGAATTTTTCTGTGTTCATATTATTTTAGGTTTATTCATTAATGAGAATCTCAACTCTTCTATTCCTTAGTATTCCACTCTCGGTGGTATTGTCTACAAGAGGTTCTGTCTGTACCTGACTACTTACGGTAATGTTATCTGGATTCAAGCCTTTGGCAATAAGAATGTCTCTTACCATATTGGCACGTTGCAACCCAGGTTCATCGTTTTCTCCTTCTGCTACGGCGTCGTACATATGACCTATTATATTAATTGTCTTCTCTTTTTCGTGAATGGCAATAAAATGTAAGTACACCTCGAGCTTAACGGGCAGTGAATCAACACTTATATTTTTGTCAAAATATAAGAACGCTCCAAAATCGGTCTCTTCTACAAATTCATTCTTTGTCCTAATATTGAATTTTATTGCATCCAGCAATTTTACCTCCGCTCCAAAACTAATTTCTTTAGAAGAAAGTACGATTCTACTTGGATCTATGTCAGATAATGTTTGCTGCACTGCTGTAGCTCTTGCCATACCCAGATTGTCAAAGTCTGTATTATTCAGTTCATTGGGATCATATAACCCCACAATAGTTAGAAGGTCCGTTTCACCCAATCTTTCCATAGTCCTACCTTTGAAATCATCAAAACTAGGGTTCACTGTAGGACTAGATGATCCATGGTCAAACGTATAGGCTGGAAGTTCTATTTTGGCAGTACTAGTGCTGCTTGGGCACTTCTCTTTAATCTTACATACGTAGTACCAACCTGATGAAAGCGACCAAGTAAGGAAAAGTAAAACGATGAGAAATGCTTTTGACTTCATACCACGGTATTTTTAGTTATTTTCCAATTAGCGGAGAGAGAGGGATTCGAACCCTCGGTACACTTGTGATGTACACACACTTTCCAAGCGTGCTCCTTAAGCCACTCGGACACCTCTCCTGACACTACAAAGTAAATTATAATTTGAACAATGCCAATGCATTCTCTGTAGTTCTCTTCTTTATCTCCATTTCTGACACGTCAAACACGTAGCTTAGTTGCTTTACTACCTCAATAATATAGCTGGTCTCATTTCGCTTTCCTCTATAGGGTACCGGTGCCAAGTAGGGTGCATCCGTCTCAACGATTATCTTATCCAGTGATATATCCTTCAATTCCTCTCTTAATGTACTATTCTTAAACGTAACAACCCCACCTATACCCAAGAGAAAACCCATATCTATGATCTCCTTGGCTTGTTCCTTGCTACCTCCAAAACAATGAAAGACTCCTGTAAGCTCTTGGAAAGAGTTCCTTTTGATTAACTCTATAATTAAATCTGTAGATTCCCTCGAATGAATGGCTATAGGTAGTTTCATCTCCTCTGCCCACTTGCACTGTTCTAGAAATGCTGCTTCTTGGTACGGTTGTGTTGTTTTGTCCCAATACAAATCTATACCTATCTCGCCTACGGCTATATAGTCATTCTTCGTAAACTCCTTTTTGATGGTCTGCAGTTGTTCTTTGTAGTTCTCTTTTACATAGCAGGGGTGCAATCCCATCATAGGTACGCATATATCAGAAGATTTTGCAAGTGAATTCAAACGATCAATGGTCGTTTCATCAATATTAGGTAGTAGCACCTGCTGAATGCCTGCCTCCTTAGCCCTTGCCAGTACAGCATCTCTATCTTCATCAAATTCCTCTGCATACAGGTGTGCGTGTGTATCTATCATAAAATCAAGGCAAAGTTAGAGCAAAAAAAATCCTGCTCCCTATATAGGGAGCAGGACTCTTCTGTAATTTATCGCTGTTTCTTATTTAGAAACTGTGATTCTCTTTGTTGCGTAGAAATTACCGTTCTTCACTTGTACAAAGTATACTCCGTCTGCTACTGCTGACATATCTACACTGTACGTTCCGTTTAGGTTATCTACTACTGATACATTCATCGTGTTACCCAAGATGTCTCCTACTTTCACTTCTACTTCTCCTGCATTTTCTACAGTTACGCTGAATTGTCCGTTGGATGGATTTGGATATACATTGATCATTGAATTGTTCTTAGTCAACTCATCTACACCTACTAGGTTGATGCTGATAGTCTCACAAGACTCATTCCAGCATTCTCCTTCTTTAGTTGCAAGACAAGCTTCTAATGTAGCTAAGTCTTGGTTTACATAAGTATATGTAGGATCTTCCATTTGATCTTTTCCACCGTCTCCAAATGTCCATCTGTACTGGTCGTTGCCTTCTGGCCCGTTAAACACTACTGATCTACCATCTTTTACAAATGTAAAGGCTGCAACTGGTGCTGGATTTACAGTAACTGGTTTGGTGACTATAGAGTTACATCCACCGGCTACTATAGCTTCTAACGTTACATTGTACGTTCTTGGTGTTGTATAAGCATAGGTAGGTGATAAATCTGTACTTGTCGCTGTTGGTCCGTCTCCGAACGTCCATACGTAAGTAAGATCTCCTGCTGCTACGGTTGAATTATTGGTAAATACCGCTTCGTCTCCTTCGCATACAGATCCTGCTTCGAAGTCTGCTACTGCTTGTAGTACTACCTCTAGCTCTTTAGTGATTGAGTTTGTACATCCATTCATGTCAGCTATAGTAAGGGTTATTTCCTTAGTACCGACTTTACTAAATAGGTATGAAGGATTTTCTTGCCCTGAAGTTGATTCCCCATCGAAATCCCATGCCCAAGTACTTTGTGACGCATTGGCTGTACCTGTTCTTTCAAAGTTGATTTTCGTTAGGTTACACGCTTTATCAAATGTAAAGTCTGCCTCTGGTGAAACGTTTAAGTTTACAACCTTAGAGACTGCATCCACACATCCAAACTCTGAAGTAGCTGTTAAGACTACCGTCTTAGCTCCTGCTGTTGCAAATGCATATGCTGGTGCTTCTTCTCTAGATATTGCTGCTGAATTAAAGTCCCAAGCATATCCCATTCCTGCTCCGTTTGGTATAGTAGACTCATTCGCGAATACTACATCTACAAAGTTACATTCTCCTGTATTTGAGAAATCAGCAACTGGCTTTTCAAACTGGTATGCATTTTTAATAAGCGTTGCGTCACATCCGTTGGCAGATGCTGTTACAGAAATCTTACGCTGTCCTGGTGTAGTAAATGTATACGCTGGATTAGCATCAGTAGATGTTGCTTCTCCTGCAAAATCCCATGTATAACTGATAGGGTCTGTAGTAGGCAATGTTGTACTGTTTATAATAGTGATAGGTGTTCCTTCACATGCATTCAATACTTTGAAATCTATCTCTGGTTTTGGTGTTACATTGATTGTGTTCATCGCAGTATATTCAAACTTAGGATACTGACCGTTTGCTACAGTCATCTCAACATTTACGTTGTTACCATATGTAGTATACTCCCAGAAACCATCTTTGATATCTGAATTATCATCTGTAACAGTTACATCTGGATCTGCAAATTCCCATGATGTTACTACATAACTAGTACCACCTAAGGTAGACGTATTCTTAAATTGTGAAGTGTTACCTAAACATATATCAGCAGCATCAAACGATGGTACTGGCGTATGTGGCACATATACATATCTATTAATAGTAGTATCACAACCTGTGTTTGCATCAAGCACTACTACCTCCATATGAACTGTTTCACCAGCGAGTGTTACGGATGGATCAATTTGCAATTCTTCTCCAACGATAGTGAAACCAACTGCTGCCGTACTGTCTGACACTTTACTGGCCACAATAGCGTATGAGTAATCTGTACCCGGTGCTGAGCTACTGTATTTAGCAGGTCTGCTGATATCATAATTACTTAAATACGTGTTAACAGTAGCATCTGGCTCTAACATAGTACCAGCATTGAAGTACCCATCAAACTGAGCATTCATAGCAAGATCACCTCCTGTAGGTGAAGCGTTAGTGGCTAACGTATAAGTAGCATCACTATTTGCAGGTAAATCATCAGCACCGTCTACTGCTCCAGTAACAACGTGCGTATTTGAACCATTGAAACTTCCGATAGTAGTAAATCTATACGAAGCAGATGCTCCGGCTAGTATAGTGTCTGTCATTACTTCTCTCACAGCACGACCACCATTAACAGAATACATTAACGGAATGTTTGTAAGATCGAATGAACTATTGTTCTTAACTGTCATTACAACAGTATCTAACAACGGAGCACATTCCAACATTGTGTTCGTCATATCTACAGAAACTATTTCTACATCTACATAATATTCATAAGCACCTATATCTGGAGTAGTAGTGCTTCGTGTAGTTCCGTCATAATCAAGAGTAAAAGCAGTTACACCGCCTTTATTAGCCATACCTATAGAGGTAGGGTGAAAATCACCTGCAGCCGCATCAAGGAAACCTGGTTCAGCACCTATTTCATCTGTTCCACCCGTAGCTGTAACCCAATCATTGAGTGTTGTTTTATTCGCAGCATTGTTGAAACGACCGTGAAAAATTTTACCTGCAGCGATAGAAGGTCCCGTTAACCTACCAAAACTATACGAATTATTAGAGTACGTCTGTCCGCTTGCTCTAAATCCTTCATAAATTAAATGTGAGTTACCTCCATAGTTGATAGATTCGTCAACAATAACATTGTTTTTAATATTAAGGGCAGTCACATAGTACAAGTCAATTCCTCTGTGTGTCTGGGTAGAATTCTCACTGTACATTCTAATTGTATTACCAATTATATTAAAGGCTCCAGAGTAGTTTACAGAGTAACCAGCGTCTATAACATACTGATAGCTACCATTACTTGTAGTGAAGATATTGTTCGTTAGATCACAATCGGTACTACTGTACCCAAAATAAAAGTAGAAACAACGTTCCCCCATATTGGTTCTGCCAGCAGTTATATCGTGAACATAGTTTTTGTCAAAGACATTTTTCTCAGTTCCATTGTAGAAATATGTATCGATATAGATACCATAACTAGCAACTGGATCAGTGTTATAAAGATTATGAATCTCATTTCCAGATACATTAAGACCTGTGCTATTACCAAAAGTCATACCTCTCTGTCCAAAGTCGCTGATTTCATTATTTGTAATCGTGACATTCTGACCATCTGTGAATGATGAAGGATTACCAATAACGATACCGAAATTTTTTCCTTTATCACCTGGAGTTACAGTTCCTTGCCACGTTTTGCAATTATTGATTGTAATGTTTGAATTCTCATCTGTAGGATCTTGGTAGTAGAAATTATGATTTCCAAACCAGAAATAGGATCCTGTGTAGTAACTAGGATAACCTGCATACGTTTCTGAATTGCTAGAAACTACTTCACAACCATCAAATGTTACATATTCTACCTCGTCGTAACACAGAACAATTTTAGTACCAGAATTTGTTCCAGAATGTTCGATTCTGAGATTGTTGACCGTAATGTAGTCTGTACCTTCTAATTCAATTACAGTGTTTCCGTTTTCCAAAGTCTCGCCATTACCGTTTATGGTAATAGCATTTGTTGATGAAGATCCTGATATTTCTTCAAGATGCAGTTCCTCAGAATAAGGACCGGATCCAACAACTACATTTACCGTAACAGCTCCGCTTACTCCACCAGCATTAATAGCGGTTGCAAAAGCAGAAAAGTCTATATAGTTTGTACCGCCAGTAACAGAACCTGAGTCAATGGTATAAGTACCGTTTAGTTGAGCTGAAGCCGAGCCTGCGAAGAGCATAGCACCGAATACAGCAAGTGATTTTAGATCGAAAAGCCAATTTCGTTTGTAAATTTTTTTCATACGCTTAAGATTGATTGATAATTACGTTAATTCTCTTTTGAGAACATCAAACATAATAAAAAAATATTTAAATTCAATAGTTTTACTAAAAAATGACAATAAATCTATAGGGCTGTAGAGTTAATATGATATATAGTTTTTTCCTTTGGCCACGGACCCATATCCATAGTACAGTTCTGCTGTCTCTTTGATATATATCCTACGTGCCTGAAGCCACGGAAGAACTTTTGTTAGATAATTTCTAGATTTATATTCTCCTACTATAACACAATCTAGTGTTAATGTATCATTTATATAGTCTTTGGTGTAATCTAAAAATAAATAACTCTTGTCCTTATACCAAACAACTCCGTTCCCAAGAGATTGAATCTTATCTAAGGAATTCCGTCTCCGAAGCAATACGGATGGAATAATTGCATAATTCAAGTCTATTCTTTCTTTAACCAGATATGGCCGTATTATAAAGTCCAATTTATTTTGATCTGTGTAAATGCCCTCTGAAGCCACAAAGGTTATTCTGTCTCCGTCTCTAAAGCCTACCAATAATCCCCTACCTACATCGAATAGTGCTACTTCACTTTTGGGCAACTTCCTCTCATAGCTATAATCTGCTACTAAGAATAATAGCACACAACTAGCCGCCAGTACTACTGCCACTTTACTCTTGTGCTTTATACTGATAGTTGTCAATAGTATAAAACCGTATATACTTAGCATCTGCACTAGGGTTATATGTACATCTTCGAAGAAGGCGTACGGTATATCTTGCAAAAAGTGAACTACCATCGCAATAAAATCAATATACAAGGTAACTGCCTTGGCACAGAGCTTTGCCAACATATCACTAAACGGAACCACCAGTACAAACAGAATACCGAGATATAATATCACTGTAATGCAGGGTATCACTATTAGATTGGAGATCATAAAAAGATTGGGGTACTGATGGAAGTAATACAGCCCAATTGGAAATGTCGTAATCTGTGCAGCTAGACTCACCGAAAGAAGTGTAGCCACCTTGTCCCCTAAGTATGACGAAACAGGCATCCGCTTACGAAAGGAGTCCTTGTAGTATACGATACCCAGCACAGCCAGAAACGAAAACTGAAAACCCACATTATATAAATTGAACGGATTGATAACTAAAAGCAGAAAACAGGCAAAGCTGAGTGTATTGTAAATATTGCTGCGTCTCTGAAACGCTTTGGCAATGACGACAACGCCAAACATAATAGAAGCTCTACTCACCGAAGGAGCAAACCCGGTTAATAAACAGTAGGCAAACAAACTTAGTAAGATCACCAGTGATTTTAATTTCAGTGACCGCCCTTTACTTTTCTTCATAAGTAGCAGTCCGCTTAGCAATAGATAAATGATGCCTACGTGTAGGCCCGATACTGCTAGAACATGTATCGTTCCCGTTTTAGAAAATGCATCCATCCACTCATCGTCAAGATCCTCTTTGTACCCAAAAACTATGGCTTGAGCAACACCCCGTACCGCATCATCTTTAAAGTAATCGACAAATTGGTTTTTGAGATAGGTCTGCCATGTATAGGAGATAGCAAATAACCAGTTGGTCTCATTCCTACCTGTGGAAAGCCACATCCCACTCCTTAGATACCCTTGGTGGTAAATATTGCGTTGAGCATAGTACTTCTTAAAATTAAATTGGTGTGGGTTTTTGGGGAGGGAAACTTCCTTTATCGTATTGGCAATAAGTAGATAATCTCCGTAGGCTAGTAGTTCACTTAAACTATCTGTTTGAATATACAGCTGAGCTTCTCCCCGTACGCTTCTACTCCCCGAGGAATCAATTGCAGATATTAACGCTACCTGGCAACTTATGGACTTGGCTTTCTGCTCTGGATTGTTTTTTATTCTAACGAGCAACTCACTTGCCTTGTCCACATTAGCATAATGCGAGGAATAATGAATTTGTTCATATGCCCCTGTAATCAGATATCCTGCCACAAAAAAATGCACAAGTGCCAATAGTGAGACTATCTGCTGCAGCGGTCTATTGATGTGGTTCCGGAAATAGATATGAGTGCCGAGTAAAGCTGGAATACCTAATCCTAAAAAAACAAGCATAGGAAAACACGACCAGCTGTATTCTACATAGCAAAAAATGCCAAGTATAAATGGGAGCAGAAACCTCAGAAGTGGTATATGTCGCCAAACATACATCTATTTATCTAGGTGTATTTTCTGTACATCAAGGCTTTCAGTTCGTCTTTTAGGTCTTCATTGCCCCACTCCAACTTAGCTTTATACTCGCGGTATACTGCAAATGCAGACTCCCGATCTCCTGCATCCTCTAATTGGCTTATGAAACTATTGTACGCTGTATGGTCTCCGTCAAAAAAGGCACTTTGAAACTCAAATCGTTTGGCCACAGACATTCCTTTGGCAATACTCTTTATCGGATCACTGCTAAATTTTTCGAAAAGTGATAGCATTTCATCATCCGCTTTGGCCTTATGCCTAATCAACGGTTTCTTAACCTCTTCTTTTTGCTCTAGCGGGGTTTCTTCTTTTATTATATCTTGTACTGGTTCTAGAGCAGCAAGCACTACAGGGTCATCTGTTGGTGTAGGGTCAGGTTTACGTTCTACTAGAGGTGCATCCTTAGCTACTGGGGTACTTGTAGCTTTTAATTTTATTTTACCTTGCAGAGCAAGCCTATTTACCTCATCATATAAATCTATACATTGCTTACGAAGCACATCAATATCTAACTGTGATAATTTCTCTGAATGAAGACTTAAACGGCTGTTGTTTATGCTCAAAAGGCCCAAAAGTTCATCTATTCTTTGGTGAATGCTATCTCTACTCATAATAATGGTACGAATAAAATCATTTAATATTACTTTCGACAGCCATTATCAACATAGAAAATGTTTATAGAACCTAAAAACAATAGAGGCTGGATAGAGGTAGTATGTGGCTCTATGTTTTCTGGCAAAACGGAGGAACTTATTCGTAGAGTCAAACGAGCCAGAATCGCAAATTTGAAGGTTCGCATTTTTAAACCAAAGATGGAAACGCGTTATGACAAGGTGAAAGTAGTATCTCATGACGATAACTATGTTGACTCTTTTCCTGTAGATCACTCAGAGGAGATACTTCGTTGGATAGACGATATAGAAGTAATCGGCATAGATGAAGCACAATTTTTTGATGAAGGATTGCCTGCGGTGTGTTACCAACTAGCCAATATGGGTAAACGTGTAGTAATAGCAGGACTTGATATGGACTACATGGCTCAGCCTTTTGGCGTAATGCCAAACCTAATGGCTATGGCAGAATATGTAACCAAGGTACACGCTATATGCATGCAGTGTGGAGACGTAGCTCAGTACTCCTACAGATTCACCAAAAGTGGCGGGCAGGTGCAATTGGGCGAAAAAGACCAATACGAACCCCGATGCAGAAGTTGCTATGTTAAAGGAATGGCATCGCAGCAAGCGGGTAAACGTAGATGAGATCACCAAAAAAACGGTAACGGTCTTCTAATTGGAAATATACCTTGTTCTTCACAATGATGAATAATGAGGCTTGCATTGCAAAAAATACAAACCACACCATTACCGAAACATCTTCTTGCCAAAGGCCTATGCTCATAAATACCAAACTAAGAAGAATACACAGGACAGAAAGCCTGCGAATAGTCATATCTGTTGTAAGCTGAGCTAAAGACAGCACATCTGCTTGCTGATCTACCTCCTTATCAAAAAAAGAGAATATGAATAAATTGGTGAGGTTTAACAATAACAGACTTATTGATACGACAGGCACGCTACCTGGCCATAAGCGAAATGGTGTTTCTGCCAATGGAGCGATACAAAACCCAACCGCTACCACAAATGCGATAAATGCTTCTTTAAAAAAAAACTTTCGCTTAAAACGAACCGGTACTAGGTAGTTTATTATAAAATGAACCCCTGTAAGTGCCATCAAGACTCCTACCATAGTATAATGCGTTTGAGGAACATAAAATGCTAGCAGTAGAAGAAGCACCCCAACAATTACTAACATTGGAATCAATACTGTCTTCTTGGTAAAATGAACCGTATGTCTTCGTGCAGTGGCTTTATATTGTAGCTGGATACCATCTAGCAAATGATCTAACGTATAGATAAACCACACACCAAGAGCTAAACCAAGAGCAACTACATAATTGGGCTGTACCTTGTAAATTTTACTGAAAAAAACATAGCAACTGAAAGAACCAAATGCTACAGAAATGCTGTATGTGTTTATGAAATTGAGAAAGGCAATAAGTAGTTTGATTCGTTTCATTTAAACGAACATTAACTTAATCTACGGCTATAACTTCTTTTACTTCAGGGAGCATGTTTTTTATGCTTTCCTCTAACCCCGCCTTCATTGTGAGGTGGCTAATACTACATGTACTGCAGGCTCCTAATAACTTCAGCTTCACTACATGGTCTTCATAAGAAACAAGTTCTACATCTCCGCCATCTTTTCTTAAAAATGGTCTCATGCTTTCCAGGGCTTGTTCTATTGTTGCTTCTTGTGTCGACATTTTTACTTTGTCAAATTTACCTCTTTTTATCTACTAGCCGCTAACACTGACAGTTTTTGTACGATTTTACCAACAATGGGTAGGTACTCACTATGCAGACTTTCAAAAGACTTGTCTTCTTTTATTCTAATCTGTCCGAGTAAGTCAATATTGAATTCTTCGCACAGTTTAACACCGCCATCTCTGCCAAATAGATAATACTTTGTCCCGTCTTTTTCGGGTTGGAAATAGCTCATGTTTTCAACTACTCCCAGTATATTCTGTTTGAGATGAGGATTGGTAAACATGTCTATAGCCTTACGTGTGTCTGCCACGGCTACCTCTTCTGGTGTGGTCACTATTACTACTCCACTCAGTGGTATATGCTGTATTATGCTTAAATGAGCATCCCCCGTCCCCGGCGGTAAATCTACAAATAGATAATCTAACTCTCCCCATTTGACATCACTGCAAAATTGTGTGATAGCTTTACTTAACATTGGTCCTCTCCAAACCAAAGCCTGCTTACTATCGACCAAATAGCCAATGCTCATCGTCTTAAGACCATGCTTCTCTATGGGTAGCATGAGTTCGCCATCCATGGCTGGGCTCTCTGCAGTAGTTCCTAGTAAAGTAGGTATGGACGGACCGTGTATATCTGCATCTAATATGCCCACTCTAGCACCTGCTTCTTGAAGCGTACGAGCGAGGTTGAGAGCTACCGTACTCTTACCTACGCCGCCTTTGCCAGACGCTACCGCTATAATATTTTTTATGCCACCCAGTACGGTGTTGTTATCTCTACTCACCTGAACATTCGAAGTGATATTAATCTCAACCTCCGCAGTATCACTTACCATGGTGCTAATTGCCGTTCTGCACGCATTGGCAATACTATCTTTCATGGGGCAAGCCGGTGTGGTTAGTACAAGATCAAAAGAAATTTTATTCCCTTCTATAACCAGTTTCTGAATCATATTGAGGGTCACCAGGTCTTTGTTTAAGTCTGGATCGTCTACATAGCCTAAGGCTTTTAATACTTCTTCGTTTGTCATTCTACGTTTTTTAGAAATGGGAAAAATCGTTTATTCATCTTTAACAAAAACCATCGTACAAATTTATACTCACCCAGAATACTTCCAATAATGAATAAAAGAACTTGATAGATAAAATAGACGGCAACTATCGTGATGATAAGTTCATACCAATGGAGTTCTCCATAGGTGCTTTTAGCAAAAAACAGGTTAGTAAACGGTCTTCTTACCAGTGTAACCGATGAACCCGTTATCGCAAAAATGATAAATATCCGTATCATTCTGATGTCTGTCTCTACGTTCCATTTTACTTTAAGTTTTTTCCAGATAGACTTCATTTTTTACTCTTGCAAAGCTACTTTTATTATTACTAAAACTATTTAGCAGGCAATATAGTTTTCGGAGTTGTCGTTCCATTTTTATCTGAAACGCAAAACACATGAATAACCGCTTGAAACTAGTCATCCTGATCGCCCTAATTACCGGAATTTTTTTAAGCTATAACTATGCGATAAAACACTACTATATCGCAAGTGGTGGTATTCAAAAATATGACCGAGCAGAGGTCTACATTCAAGCAGGACACGAAGGCAGAACACGCGGTGCTACTGGAACCTCAGGACCATATGGGAATGAGATAGACTGGACTCCAATTGTAGCAGATGAAGCTACTCGTATACTAGAAGAAGCAGGCATTACTGTAATACGTAGCAATGCGGATAGAAGAAAATACAGCATCGTAGACTTAGCACTATCCATACATTTTGATGGTTGTGCTACACAGTGCGGTAGTGGTGCTTCTATAGGCTATGATGACCATACCGATAAGCCTGCAGCAGACGAGTGGAAAGCTCTCTACTCCAATTACTTTAAGCACAAATGGCACGATGACAACTTTACAAAAAACCTGAGCAATTACTACAACTTTAAATACACCATAACACGAGACGCTGAGTTGGTACTTGAACTGGGAGATCTCACTTGCCCTACCCAAGCAAAATGGATGAAGAACAACCTGAAGAACCTTGGAAATGTTGTAGCCTACTTTGCAGCCAAACGCATTGGCAAAGAGCATCTGATCAAAAAACCACACACCACATAAGAAAACAGTGCGTTATCGTTTTGGTGTAAACAAAAGAGAATCAAATCAACTA
The DNA here is from genome assembly GCA_963932895.1 of uncultured bacterium. GTDB lineage: Bacteria > Bacteroidota > Bacteroidia > NS11-12g > UBA9320 > UBA9320. The sequence continues at coordinate 702 of CAWVTO010000005.1, read as the reverse complement.
ATATGCTAACTGCTTAGCCCTATGACCTTAGTGAGTCAGGCAACTCATAGAGTCAAAAAAAAAATCACTGTGCAACTCTACTGGTAGCTGCCACAGGAATGGCACTTCGAAATCCCACTGTAAACTCTCAGCCTACATCCAACCAAATACTTAAAATAGTTTGGGCAACTATTGCTGTCAAGAACAAAAAAAGGGGAGCAATGCTCCCCTTCCTTTATTTTAGTTTTTGGTGTACCCTAGTAGACTAGTTTAAAGTCTACACGTCTATTAAGAGCTCTACCTTCTTCAGAACTATTTTCAGCTATCGGTTTAGTCTCGCCATATCCTGTGGCTGTCATTCTCTCTCCCGATATCCCATGAGAAGCAAGATAACGTTTTACAGCATCTGCTCTACTCTGAGAAAGAATTTGATTAGCAGCCTCTTCACCATTATCATCTGTGTGACCTTCTATCTTAACCATCGCCTTACCATACTCTTGCAAAATTGCACTTAACTTATCTAAGTTGGCAAAAGACTCTGCTTTTATAAGATCCTTATCGCTTTCAAAGAAAATACCTTTTGCTGCTAGTCTTATTTGCTCTTTTACCTCTTCTTTAATCTCTGGGCAACCTTTATTTGCGGCTATACCTGGAGTCATAGGACATACATCTAAGTGGTCATACACGCCGTCTCCATCACTATCTGGGCAGCCTTCACCAGCA
>CAWVTO010000004.1:0-24471 GCA_963932895.1 uncultured bacterium | reverse complement strand
TAGAGACTGCAATATACGCCCCTCCGAGTCCATTTTTTTTTGCCATTCTCGAGTAAATGTATACGTGGATAGACGGCCTGAGCTTCCTTAACCAAATCTGCTGTACCATCTGGCGAATTATCATCTACCACCAAAACATCAAATGGCTCTTGCAAAGACATTACAGTCTCTAGCATTCGTTTAATATTCTCACACTCGTTATAAGTAGGTATAATAACTATTGGATTCAATTTACTTTCGATAATTTAACACATGATAGACCTTAATCACAGTAGAAAAGTTGCCTAAGAATTTGCTTTAGTATGATCTGCAAGAAACTTGGCAAGTCCTATATCCGTAAGCGGATGTTTTGCCAATCCTAAGATTGAACTAAGTGGGCACGTACACACATCTGCACCAGCTTCTGCTGCACGTACTATGTGTAGCGGATTTCGTATGGAAGCAGCGAGTATTTGCGTTTGAAATCCTTGAATAGTGTAGATATCTGCTATCTGGGCTATAAGCTCAATACCGTCCCAATTCATATCGTCTACTCTACCAATGAATGGAGAGAGATACGTTGCCCCCGCTTTTGCAGCTAGTATAGCTTGACCTGCAGAGAATACTAACGTACAATTTGTACGAATATCATGATCCGTAAACCAACTTATCGCCTTGATACCGTCAATAGTCATTGGCACTTTTACCACAATATTTTCATGTATCTCAGCGAGAATTTTACCCTCTTTTATCATGCCACCAAAATCTGTTGCAATAACCTCTGCACTAATATCTCCGTCTACATGCTCACAGATTGCCTCATAATGTGCTAGTATATTAGCATCGCCAGTAATTCCCTCCTTTGCCATAAGCGATGGATTAGTAGTCACTCCATCTAGTATTCCTAAATCCTGTGCTTCTTTTATTTGCTCTAAATTAGCGGTGTCTACAAAAAATTTCATTTGATATCGGTCTGGTTTTACTGCGAATATGAAACTTTATAAGAATTGAAATGCAAAAATGTAGGGAATGTAGATAAAAAAAAGGCTGACATCATACCGCTACGACCTTCTACCCTTGCTGCATTCCTGCCCTGGGGGAGTTCAAAGGGAGCTGGTTATGTCAGCCGAGTGCAAATTTAACTACACTACTCTTATACGCAACCTTTTATACCGCTTTTATCAAAACAGGGTCTCTCCCTATCGAAAGTTAGAATAACCTAAGCAGAAAATCATTACGTTTGAGCTACTTAAATATGAACCCAAAGGATCTAGAATTTAACAAAAACGAAGACGCAAATAAAATGCTTTGGAGTAGCTACCAAAAGTTGGCCAAGAAAATACACCTTGGTGGTGGCGAAAAATCCCTGGCAAAGCAACGTGCTAAAGGTAAACTGACCGCCAGAGAAAGGATAGACTACCTGAAGGATGATACATCTGATTTCTTGGAAATAGGGACCTTTGTAGGATATGAGATGTACCCGGAGTATGGCGGCTGTCCTGCAGGTGGTGTGGTAGGTGGCATTACATCCGTAGCGGGCCGAAAGTGCGTTGTTGTAGCCAATGATGCAAGCGTAAAAGCAGGTGCTTGGTTTCCTATCTCGGGCAAAAAAAATCTTCGCTTTCAGGAGATAGCCTTAGAAAACAATCTACCTATCATATACCTGGTAGATAGTGCAGGCGTATTCTTACCCCTACAAGATGAGATATTCCCAGACAAAGAACACTTTGGACGCATTTTCAGAAACAATGCTATACTCAGCAGCAGAGGGATTCCCCAAATAGCCGCAGTAATGGGGAGCTGCGTTGCAGGCGGGGCATATTTGCCTATAATGAGTGACGAAGCTCTAATCGTAGATAAAACAGGCAGTATTTTCTTAGCGGGCAGCTACCTCGTAAAGGCTGCTATAGGAGAAGACATAGACAATGAGACGTTGGGTGGATCTATCTCTCAAACAGATCTTTCTGGTGTGATAGATGACCGCTTCCCCGACGATAAGTCGTGTCTCGATCGTATAAAATTTCTGATGGACAAAATGGGCTCTAGGGCAACTGCAGGTTTTAGCAGAACAGCGTCAATAGCACCTAAGCATAAGCTCGGTGAAGTTTTCGGGGTACTCCCAAGAGAGAGAAACAAACCCTACAAGTCATTAGAATTAATACACCGTCTAGTAGACGACTCAGTATTTGAGCAATACAAAGAAAACTTTGGCAAGACTATTCTTTGCGGATATGGCCGTATAGATGGCTGGGCCGTAGGTATAGTAGCTAATAATAGAGAACTTGTAAAAAGCAAGAAAGGTGAAATGCAGTTTGGTGGAGTTATCTATAGCGATAGTGCAGACAAGGCTGCTCGATTTATTATGAATTGTAACCAGAAAAAAATACCGCTCGTATTCTTACAAGATGTAACCGGATTTATGGTAGGCAGCAGAAGCGAACAAGGTGGTATTATTAAAGATGGGGCCAAAATGGTAAACGCTATGAGCAACAGTACCGTTCCCAAATTTACTGTAATAGTGGGGAATAGTTATGGGGCTGGCAACTATGCCATGTGCGGAAAAGCCTACGATCCTCGACTTATAGTAGCATGGCCTTCAGCAAAAATAGCTGTAATGGGAGGTGAACAAGCAGCTAAAGTATTGCTGCAGATTGAGAAAGCATCGCTAGCCAAAAAAGGAGAAGTCATTACACCAGAGAAAGAAAAAGAGTTGCTCGATAACATAATAGATAGATACAACAAACAAACCACACCAGAATATGCAGCATCACGTCTATGGGTAGATGAAATAATAAACCCTGCTGACACACGCACTTGGCTGAGTACCGGAATAGAAATAGCCAATAATGCCCCAGTAGAAAAATACAACGTTGGCGTAATACAAACTTAAATAACAATACATACCATTTTGGACATTATGAATAAATATATAGTACTAGCAGCACTAGTAGTCTGCTCACTAGCAACAAAAGCTCAAGAACCAACAGACAAATTTTGGCACTTACAGCCTTACAATAAAAAAGGCAACTCAGGGATAGGTCTAGACGAGGCCAAAGAAATGATGAAGGGAAAAACTCCACAAACGGTAATAGTTGCTATTGCAGACGCTGGGGTAGACATCTATCATCCCGATCTCAAAAATATGCTATGGATAAACAAGGACGAGATTCCCGATAACAATATAGACGATGACAACAACGGATATATAGATGACACATACGGCTGGAATTTTCTGGGTGAGACCACTTTTGACAATATGGAGCTGACCCGAGAATACGCTAGACTCAATGCTAAGTATGAACTTAAACCGGTAGACAACATAGCCGATAGAGAGGAGTACAACACATACCTTACGTTAAAAGAAAGCTACCTCGAAGAACAGTTAGAAGCGAAACAAACCTTTACGATACTCGAACAGATGATGAACGGTATGAATGCCTTAGAAAAAAACTATGGAAAAGACATGACACTAGAGGAGGTGACCAATCACAAACCGCAAAACAAATATGAACAAATAGGCAAACTTGTGCTTCTAGCTACAGCCAAAAAATCCAAAGAGCCTTTTAAGTTTCAAGCAATTAAAGATGAAATACAGGAGGGATATGACCAGTACGATTTCATGTACAACTATGGCTATAACGCTGTTTTCAACCCTAGACCAGAGAAAGTAGGAGATGACTACGAAAACGCAACGGAGCAAGGATACGGCAACAATAAGGTCTACTACGGGGAACGATTTTCTAGCCACGGCACACATGTAGCAGGTATAGTTGCCGCAGATGCTAGCAATGACTTTGGAGCAAAAGGGATATGCCAAAGCTGCAAGATAATGAGTATACGTAACGTGCCAGAAGGCGATGAACGAGATAAAGATGTAGCCAATGGAATACGCTATGCTGTGGATAATGATGCCAAAATAGTAAATATGAGTTTTGGTAAGGGCTACTCATACAGACCAGACGTCGTAAAAGAAGCTATACGTTATGCCGAAAGCAAAGGTGTTTTGCTAATACATGCTGCTGGGAATTCTGGACAGAACAATGACAACACAAATAATTTCCCGAACGATAGCAAAAACGAATTTAACAACTGGCTAGAAGTGGGTGCCAGCAGTTGGGAAAAGAAACCAAGTGCACTGGCCGAATTTAGTAACTATGGCAAAGAGGAAGTGGATCTTTTCTCTCCTGGAGTAGCGATATATAGTACCACTCCAGAAAACAACTACGAAGCCTTTGATGGCACGAGTATGGCAAGTCCTGTAGCTGCTGGAGTGGCTGCATTTGTATGGAGTTACTACCCAAGTCTTACTGCTGCACAGCTAAAAAAAATACTGATAGATAGTGCTATCCCAATAAAAGGAAGAAACCGCGTACCCGGAAGCAGGAAAAGAAAAAAGGTAAAAGAACTTTCGCTAACTGGTGCTGAGATAAATCTACCTGCTGCTCTAAGAATGGCACAGAACATCGTAAATCCATAAAATGAACAAGTCATTTTGGGTATATGTATACCTGAGTGCTTCTACGCTCCTATTGAGCTGTGGCGAGCCACGAGTACCAGTAGACACCATCATTACTGCAAGCAAGATATACATCTGCAATGAAGCATTTGATGTAGTAGAAGCTATTGCCATAAAAGATAGTAAAATCGTAGCTTTTGGCAGTCAAAAGGACATTAATCACATGTACAGCAGTGAGAATATACATGATTATGTTGGAGTGATTTACCCCGGATTTATAGATGCACACTCGCACTTTTACGGCTACGGGAATACACTGAATAAAGTTGACCTGAGAGAAACCTATAGCCTTGATAATGTGACAGATAAGGTAGTGGAATTTGCCCAGAACAGTAATGAATATTGGATAACGGGTCGCGGCTGGGACCAAACCAATTGGGAGCAAAAAGGTACTATTTCAAATCTACGACTTAGCATTTTCTTCCCGGACCAACCCGTATTTGTAAAACGAATAGATGGCCACGCTGGTCTGGCCAATGCAAAGGCATTAGAATTGGCAGGTATAACGCCAGCTACTCAAATAGACGGAGGCACCATAGAAGTAAGAAATGGGCGACTCACTGGGCTAATCACAGACAATGCAATGGCTTTGGTAGACAATATTATTCCTCCTCCATCCAGAGCAAGCGAGATACAAGCATTGCTAAAGGCTCAGAAAAATTGCTTTAAGGCCGGTTTAACCACTGTGACAGACGCAGGGTTAGACCTTAGCACTATTTTACTTATAGATAGCTTACAACGAACAGGCGACTTAACTATACGTGTATACGCTATGGCAAATCCCAATGAGGAAAACTTCACCTACTTCGAAAAAAATGGAGAGATATCTACAGATCGATTACAGGTTTCCTCAGTCAAAATATATGCAGATGGGGCACTTGGTAGCAGAGGTGCCAAACTAAAACAACCGTATTGTGATCATGGCAACAACACAGGTGTATGGGTAACCCATCCAAACCAGATAAACGCCTTGTGCCAACGAATTGACGCACTGGGTTTTCAGGCCAATACGCACTGTATTGGAGATAGTGCCAATAGACGGGTACTAGACATCTATGGAAAATACCTAAAAGGTACAAACGACCGACGCTGGAGAATAGAACATGCACAAGTAGTAACACCAGCAGACCGAGAGCTATTTGCCAAATACAGCATACTCCCTAGTGTGCAACCGACACACGCTACTAGTGATATGAATTGGGCAGACGAACGTTTATGCAAGGATAGAATGCAAGGAGCTTACGCCTACAAAAGCCTATTGGCCTTAAACGGGTACTTACCATTAGGTACAGATTTTCCTGTAGAAGAAATTTACCCTTTACACACTTTTCATGCTGCGGTATACCGCCAAGATACGTATATGAAACCATTGGGCGGTTTTTTGCCCGAGGAATCACTTACTACGAAACAAGCATTGCTCGGTATGACACGCTGGGCTGCAAAAGCCAATAGAATGGAAGACAAAATAGGAAGTCTAACTATAGGAAAATTAGCAGACTACGTTGTTCTGGATCGGGATATTGTGTACGAGAAGTATATGCTAAAAACAATAATACTGAAGACGGTGATTGCGGATTAATCTTTACACCATTCTCTCATATCCTGAAAATATAGGAGCTGATAAGCCATGCATTATTTTGAAGGACAAACCATTTATTTTCTTGAAATTCCAAAAATCCAAAGGAATTACTGACTTATTCAATATCCAGCTTCCTTACTCCCTCTATATTCCACTGGTGCATGCGTGCCATCTCATTGAGCAGTAGTTGAGCTTGTTCCGCTGCTAGATGTGGCAACTCACTGTCGAGTGCTACTTGGCGAATAGTCTCGGCACACTGCGTTTGTATAGCATTGAAATCTGCGTTATTGAATTTATTGAATAATCCATTTTCTAAATTATAGTATTTAATATCTGGATTAATACTCAAAATATGAGGTTCTGGAGCACTTAGTAGTTTTACATCACCATTTTCTTCGTCTATGTCCCATTCCATTTTACTGAAATCATATCCCATTTGAACATGAGCCTTTACTATGATGAGAGCTTTCTTGGTGCTTGGGAATATACTCAGTCGTTGTTTGGTGTCTTCAAAATCTACTATTTCCGTAAATTGTCCTTCAGCAGTCACTACTTTAAATACCCGTTTCAACGCCTCTACCACCACAATACTGTTCATTTTCGCAACACTCTTTCCATTGGTACGAAAGCGATACCAAAGTAGAATGCCTGCCAATACAAGTATACCTAGACCTGCCAATAAGAAAACGACTCCTACTACAGAGCCATATCCTAAAGTGCTAAAAATAAAAATGGACGATAAAAAGGCTAAAACCCCTCCTATCGTCCATAAAGTTTTCTTTAGTTTACCCATACTGGGTGCCAAAGATAAGGATTAATCCCCCTTTATTTTCTTACCCTCTTTTGTCCATCGAAACAAAGTCTCTAGATACAGGACCTGTGTATATCTGGCGTGGTCTACCTATAGGATGCTTGTCTTCCATCATCTCTTTCCACTGTGCTATCCATCCAGGTAAGCGACCAAGTGCAAATAGTACGGTGAACATCTCTACGGGGAATCCCATAGCACGGTATATAATACCTGAGTAGAAATCTACATTAGGGAATAACTTACGCTCAATGAAATACGGGTCAGATAACGCAGCTTGCTCTAGCTTCTTAGCAATCTCTAGTGTAGGATCGTTTACTCCAAGTTTTGCTAGTACCTCATCTGCAGATTTTTTGATAATCTTAGCACGCGGATCAAAGTTTTTATAAACTCTATGACCAAAGCCCATGAGCCTGAACGGATCATTTTTATCTTTTGCTTTGTCGATATATTTCTGAGCATCTCCACCGTCTGCCTGTATAGCTTCTAGCATTTCTATCACTTTTTGGTTTGCCCCACCATGTAACGGGCCCCAAAGAGCTGCTACTCCTGCAGATACACTTGCATATAAATTAGCATGACTAGAGCCTACCAAACGTACCGTAGATGCAGAGCAGTTTTGCTCATGATCTGCGTGTAGTATCATTAGTTTGTTCATCGCTCTTACGAGTATAGGATCCAATTCGTAGTCTTCTGTTACGTGCTTGAACGTCATATTCAAGTAGTTTTCTACGTAGGTAAGGTTATTTTGAGGGTAGATGAGTGGATGACCGATTCTGTTTTTTGAGATCATAGCACAGATAGTTGGCATCTTAGCCAGTAATCGTGTGATGGTTCTCATTCTCGCTTCTTCACTTGCATTGGGGTCTAGACTCTCTGGGTAAAAAGAAGATAAAGACGATATCATCGCTATTAACTGACCCATTGGGTGACTACCTGTAGGCCATGCATCAAAAATGTTCTGAATATCTCCGTTTACGAGTGTATGTCTTCTTATCTCATTGTCCCAATCAGCGTATTCCTCCTTAGTAGGTAGCTCACCATGTATTAGTAGGTAGGCTATTTCTAGAAATTCTGCCTTGTCAGCTAATTCTTCTATAGAGTAACCGCGGTGTCTCAGTATACCTTTTTCTCCGTCTAAGTATGTAATGCCCGATGTGGTAGCTCCTGTATTTTTATACCCAAAATCCAATGTAACAGCACCCGTAGATCCTCTAAGTTTACTTATATCTATACCTACTTCGTTTTCTGTACCTACTACAAGAGGCAATTCAGTTTCTTGGCCTTGGATATTTATTTTTGCTGTTTCTGACATTTGATTTTTTTGTTTAAGGGATATAGTAATCTAGTATTTGCAAATTTATCGCTTTGCCCCTGATTATAAAAGTGAAACAAACTATTATTTCTCTTGTTTTTAGATTAGTCTACTTTTGTTACAAACCCTAGAAGGACATGGAAGAAGATATAGTAGATATAATAGGCCAGCTAAATAATAAGGCGGCACTAAAACAGCACGTATACCGCAATACATTTACGACCTTTAATCAGCTTAAAAAATGTGCTAAAGAAATCGCAGAGCATCTAACCCCACAGGTTATCGAAAAGGATGAGAACCTTAAGGTAGAATTAAAAGAGATAAGTGAATTTGAGTTTCACTTAACCTTTAGCGGAGACACCATTGCCTTTATTATGCATACCAATGTATTCTGTTTTCCGCCTGAGCATCAGGTGGGTAAGGATCCGTATGTACTAGAGGTCCCAACTCGCGGATACTGTGGAATGATACAAGCCTACAATTTCCTTTCTGACTCTCTGAAATACCAAAGGCTTTCGGATATAGGCTACTTACTTGCACGTTTATTCATTAATTCTGAAGGTCATTTCTATGTAGATGGTCAGCGACAACTGGATTTTCTTTACACTGATTTTGCGAAGCAGGAAATAGAAACAGAAGCTATACTAAAAATCATAGAGCAAACCATGCTCTACGCCTTGGATTTTGACCTCTACGTGCCACCTATGGAGGCCATGAGCGAAATTACGCTTCAACAGAAAATAGTATTTAATAATTCAGGCGGATTAGCAACGGGCAAAAGATTGGGGTATTAGCCATTTTCCTCCATCCATTCTACGCCTTTGGCGGTAGCCTTAAAAGAGCTTTCTCGCATTTTGTCACCATCGTATACCCAAGAAAGACTTACGTCTTCATTGACTGCTACCATTAGTTTTTGATGAATGAGGTTTTTGATAGCATCGGCTATTATGCTTTCCTTTTTCTCCGTAACACACTCATCTACCAAGGTTTCAAAAGCCTCTGGAAATATGCACAGTTGCAATACTTCAGCTTCTAATTCTGGCAACTCTATTTGCTTACTTTTCTTTCTTTCCATTGGTATTTTAAAACTTGCGATAGTGGTGGCACTATGGCCATATAGAGAATGTGAAACGGTTGTCCCAGCAGAATGTTTGTGAAGTACGTTTTTATAGAAAAGAAGTCTGTAAACTTTCCGTAAAAATGATCTTCGGCTAGCACCTTGAGTACTACTAAAAATGCTGCTACCGTCGTTCCTACAGCAGTAAACGATAGCGAAGAGACAATTATCAATACATTGTATAGCCATACACCTATGAGTATCCAGGTATTAGCGACTATGTCATACTCGCCATTTTTACTTGCCCACCGTAGTCGTTGGTTCCAAAACGCACCAAAACTGGAAGGCCCTTCTGTCAGCACGATAGCCTGTTTGTTTTTTACAAATACTATCCCTTCTGGGTTTTTATGGTGTGCACTTTGAAGCAAAAACACATCATCGCCACTTGCCCTTTCATCGTTTAGTTCTACATCTGCTAACAATGACTTGCGGTATGCCAAGTTTGCCGCGTTACAGATCATGGGCTTTCTCCATTGTATATGAGCCGCTCCAATAGCAATGAGCCCAGCAAAATCCAAGGCAACTATTCGTTGCCAAAAATTAGTATGGTTAATGAAACTTACGGGTCCGCAAGCCAACAGCACGTGATCATTTGTAAAGGATGCCAGCATTGCTGCTAGCCAGTTTGCAGGCAATACGCAATCTGCGTCCGTTTGCACGATGATATCACCTTGACAAGACTCCCATCCTTTTTTTATGGCGGCTTTCTTGCCCATGCCATCCTCTAGAGAGACTAACCGCGTATTTAGTATTCCTGTATAGTTTGCGATCAAGACTTCTCCTTCGTCTGTAGAATGATCATTCACAAAAATAACTTCAAAGACTACGCTGCCAATCTTTTGCTCTTCAATACTCGCAAGTAAGCGAGGTAAATTTACTTTCTCATTTCTAAAAGGAATTAACAGACTAAGCTTTTGCTGTTTACTATCTACAGCACTAATTTCTGGTATATCACCCCACAACTTGGCATAGTTATGTAGCAAACCAAGGTAGGCTAGACTTGCGGCTAATACGACAAGTAAGTATACTATCATCTCTTTTGAATGGTACTAATAAGAAGGTAAATGGTTCCGAGTAACCCAGGAAGTATCAGATTGATAAACCAAATACACGTTACTGCTTGCAGAATAGCATAGTCTGCAAGGAAAGCCCCAAACAACATCTGAGACACAACCACTCGTACACCTATATCTGATACTGCCGGCACAGGCACAAGACTTTGCATAAGATAGGCCACCGGCACAAATACTATAGCCGAAAGTGGCATCGCAAAATCCGAAAAAAGCTGCAAAAGCAAGTAAAACTGCACTGCAAATACCACGTATTTTAGAAAAGCCACAGCTACTACTTTGGAGTAGAGTTTCTTATCGTATTTCTTGATCAGACTTAAGGCCCTAGCTAGCTTACGAGGCAGTTTTTGCATTATCCACGGCAGCATTTTTTTCACCCTTACTATGAAGACAACCATGAGTATACATAGGATTCCAACATAGAGTAGCTTAGACCCTTGTATGAATTCGCCGCCAAAATCGGTAAAGAGTATTGCCACCCCTATACACAGAAGGCCTAAGCTATACGTCATTAACACCTGAGCTATGTTGCCCGCTACTGTAGCTATTACAACCTTGATAGGATGCGTTTTTTTGAGCAACAGACCTCGCCCAATATATTCCCCTGTACGTGCTGGAGTAAAATTACTTATCGCCATTCCACCAAGTATAGTGAGGAATGCTCGTGAATTAGACAAGTGTATTTCTCCTGCTATCAGCATTTTAAATTTTTGGGCTTCGGCATTCCAATTGACCAAGGCCAAAAGTACAATACTCGCAAGAACATACGGATAACTAGCCAATCCTGTGAATATATCACCAAACAAATCTCCTTCTAGGGTTTGTAACTGTCGTATGAAAAAGAATACAGACAGGGCACTAAAGATCCATTTCAGTAAGGGGTAGAAACGTTGATATCCTTTTGGTGTATTGGTTTTACTCACGTGTGCAAATGTTATATTGGGTATAGTGTACCTTTGTGCTTACCGTGGCGAAAGATAACAATTACGACAAGATAATACTGGGAATAGACCCTGGGACGAATATAGCAGGGTATGGTATTATTGGGATAACAAATGATACTATGACCCTCATTAGTATGGGCATATTTGATATGCGTAAGGAGAAAAATCACGCTATGAAGTTGCAAAGCATATTTGACCAATGTACTAAGCTCATAGACACTTACCTTCCAGATGAAGTAGCTCTAGAAGCTCCTTTTATGGGCAAAAACCCGCAAAGCATGCTAAAACTAGGAAGAGCACAGGGTGTGAGTATGGCTGCTGCACTCAATAGGAAACTACCCGTCTTTGAATACGCTCCAAAGCGGGTAAAACAAAGTGTAACGGGTCGCGGTACGGCAAGTAAAGAGCAGGTTGCTGGCATGGTGCAAACTCTGCTAGGTCTGAAAACCAATCACTCTAAATTAGATGCTACTGATGCAGCAGCTGTGGCTATATGCCATTATTTTATGTATAAACCGGGAATGGAGCAGTCTGACGAGCATCATAGTGGGTGGGGTAGCTTCCTAGCCAAGAATCCCGACAAATTACGTTAGCAGCTACCTATCTATTGAACGACTGTGCTATCTGCTCAGAAAGCTCTATCATTCTTTCTTCACTCACCTTTATTTTAGGGCTAGCAAAATTGATGTCTGCTACACTATTGATAGGGACTAAATGAATGTGTGTGTGGGGTACTTCTAGGCCTATGACTGCTACTCCTACTCTAGTGCATGGCACAACTGCTTCTACTGCCTTTGCCACTTTCTTCGCAAATACATGCAACCGAGCAAGTGTATCATCCTCCAAATCGAATATATAATCAACGGGCTCTTTTGTGATAACTAAGGTATGTCCTTCTTTAAGTGGAAATACATCTAAAAATGCAAGAAAATCCTCTGTTTCAGCAATCTTGTAACTCGGTATTTCACCTGCTACAATTTTCTCAAAAATGGTCATGGCAGGCTTACTTCTAAGACCTCAAACTGAATTACTCCAGCAGGTACGCTTATTTCTGCTATTTCACCAATTTTCTTGCCCATTAGTCCTTCACCTATAGGAGATTTTACGGAAATCTTACCTTCTCTAAGATTAGCCTCGCTCTCTCCTACTATATAGTAAATGACTTCTTTGTTAAACTTCTTATTCAGTAAGCGGACTTTTGTTTGAATATTCACCTTACTAATATCTAGGTCTTTCGGGTCTATGACTCTAGAACTCGCCCTCATGTTTTTGAGTTTTGATATTTTCATCTCCAGTAGACCTTGAGCCTCTTTGGCTGCGTCATACTCTGCATTCTCTGAAAGATCTCCTTTGTCTCTAGCGTCTGCTATTTGACCCGTAATACGCTTACGCTCTACTTTTTCCAAGTGAGCTATGTTATTATTAAGATCATCATAACCTTGCTGTGATACGTAATTTATAGACATACTATTTCTGTGCTAATATATAAAAAAACAATGTTGCATCTCTAAGAGAAATGCAACATTGCAAAGTTAGTGCTTTATGTTAAATACGATTACTCGCCAATATTTAGCCTTACGCCAAACGTGTGCGAACCTCCAAATGGATTGGAGTGACGGTATGAATAGTCTAACCCAAAAGTAGTTTCGGAGTCTTTACGTACAGGAACTTCAAACGTAAAACCACCCATTATACCCGTAAATGCATTGGTACGTGTTTCATAGTTGAGTATCCCGTTCTCATAAGCATATGCAGTACGCAGCTGAAACATCTCTTTGTAGCTATACTCTGTACCCAATGTAAACTGGTTGGCAGAGAAAGCATTGTTGGTAAATGTAAATGCTGGTGTCAAGCGATGAAAATACGTCTCATCGTTGTCATCTAATCTCAAGTCATAGGATGCACTTATGTTTACTAACGTAGGCAGATTGAATTTTGCAGCTCTTTTACTGATTGTATACTCCACCTCATTATCCGGGTTTTCATATTTGTCAGAAAGACCGTCACCAGCATACCTAGCATCAGGACCAATATTCTTTAAAGACACACCAAATTTGATATCGTTCTTTTTGATTTTTTCGTCTTTTCTGAATGTGGTTATATACTGTATACCTGCATCTATCGCAATACCTTGAGCTTTTGCGTTAGTAATAGACTCAGAAAACACCTTGAAACCAATACCGCCTGATATCTCTTGCGTAAAACGCTTTGAATACCCCGCTGTAATATTTGTGAAACGCGGCTTGTATGTTCCTATTCCTCCGTCTGGTTGCTCAGTAGTGGTGATAGGAATCTCTCCTATATCATAACTCATTATACTGATGCCAAGAGCTCCTCCTCCTACATTTTGTGAAAAACCAAAGGTGTTGATATTAATATCTGTCCCCATAAGCCAAGACGTACGCGAAAATATTATTTCTGTATTGTCGGTATATGCAAGACCACCAATGTTATTATAGAGTGACTCTAATCCTTTGGTGCTACTTACTGCAGCCCATCCCCAACCAGAGCTTCTACCCCAGCCGTTTATGTTTAGTTGCGTTGCTCCTGCTTGACCAATCCTATCAGGATTGCCAGCAAAAACAGACGATGCAGCCGATAGTATGATTGATAATATAATTACTTTTTTCATTACTTTCTTTCTTTTAATTATTGATTAGTAGTCCTAGAACGAGTCAAGGTCAAGCTCTCTCATTACTCCCATCCATTTTAACACTTTTTCTCCAAGTTCATCTGCATCTATATGTATAAGATACAAACCACTCGCAACCGGTACACCTGCATTATTTTGCAGATTCCAATCCACAAACGTTGTTTCATCATCCTTGTCTATCCTTCTTACAAGTGACCCGTCTAATGTATAAATAGAAATCTGAACCTTTTGAGGTAAGTTAGTAAACTTCACACGATTATCAATTGGACTACCTTCGTAACCAGAGTAAGCGTAATACGGGTTTGGTACAATGTTGGCTAAATCTAAAGCCTCTTTACCGTTTTCTACAGTTACATCATTGAAAATATCATCCGTACTGAATTTAAACTTCGGTAACCCTGCGTTTTCAGCAGCACCATTTCTACCATACGGTTTGCCAATTCGAAGTCTAATCTTCATCTCATTTGGCGGTACCGGAATGCCGTCTTCATCTTCTACTAGCGACTTACCTAGAGCCATATAGGCAGGAATTACCCAATCACAATTTTGATAGACTTTGGATAACTCACGCAACCTATTGGTAGGAGTAACACCACTAAATATCGCATGATATGCCTCACCCTTATCGTACGTAGGTAGCTTAGGATGTATACCTGCTGCTATACCTTGGTGAGAACCCATTACATATATGAAGTGTCTCCCTCCAAAACTTGGGTAACCTGAGTTAGGGAAACCAGTATTGTCCGTAGGATTCCATTTCATATCACGGCCGTTTTCACTTCTTTGGTATGAATCTTCTCCTACGATAATATTTAGTCTTTCACCAGTATTTACGTTGATAGCATAACCAGGGAAGATGGTCTTACCTGCTTTGAGCGTAACACCACCGTAAGTGAGTGTTCCTTTTCTCATGTCAAACTTCTCGGCTTTCCCTTCATTCAATCCTGGATCTTCACCTGTTTCTATCATTACACACTCCGACCATTTCGATTTATCTGGAGTAAGTACTATATCTACACTACTGATATTTTCTAGACCAATACCCTGCATCGCTTGATAGCCAAATGTAAATGGCTGTACGAGTTCAGCAGTTCTTTCCGAAGCATTTGATCTGAGGGTATTAGAAGTAAGTCTGTTAGGAGCAATACGTCCATCCCAAATTTTTTCATAAACACCATTTCTATCGAGTGCTCTTCCACCGGAAGAGAAATCGTGCCATGATGGATCATTGAATGATGGCTGACCTTGAACACCTGATCGAATCCAATCGAACACACCAAACTGTCTTGACTCAGAAGCATCATTATCTGAAACAGCAGTAAGCCATTCATTACTTGGGTCAGCAAACTCTACAGTCCAATTAATCAAACCGTTTTCGTCAAACTCTTGCGAATTGACTCCTGGATCTGCCACCTGCTCTATCGTAACAGCAAGTCCCCAATCAAATATTTTCTGCCCTGTAGTAGACTCTAATATCACTTGTTCATTTCTGTAATCTAAGGTCGTATCTGCGAATATTGTATCATTGGGAAGTTTTACAAGTATCCAAGTAGTTCCGCTAGCAGCTAAACTGTCATCGTTTCCTCCTACAGAACCCGCAGTCTTCGGTACTAATGATAATTCAAACTCACCAAGAGGCACTTTCAATGGATCTATAACGCTAATATTAACCGGTCCCATTCCATTTTCGTATTTTGGATTTGGAGCTACATTGTTGGTCATTATCTCGTCGATTGTACTTTGCGTAAATTCGAGCTCGTTATCACCGTTTCCTTTTCCAGCTAATCTTACTAGTTCTGGTCCATCTCCGTAAACAGAAGGCACACTAGAGCCACTAAATCTAGGTTCTAGTTTATGCGGTATAGCAGAGAATTTCTTCACTTTACGCCCTTCTAAGTACAAGTCTCTTGCTGCGTCTGCAGATGCATAAGAGAGTACTATATAATCATACGTTTTGAAATTGACAAGCGTCTTATCAGAACCCGTTGCAAACTCATCTTCTGTAATTCTAACGGTATGTCTAAGACCTCCGTTATTGGAACGAACACGTAATTTAAGTACATCTTCATCTACATCTACGTCGTACTCCTCTTCGAACAAGTCTAGGAAGCCATCATCTAAATCACACTGAAATACTTCTCTTGCCTTACCCAAGTCATCTAGGTCTGACAAACTAACAGAAGCATTTTTCAATTGATACACTCTATACCCTTGAAACTTGTAGTTCTCTACCATACCCCTATCATTGAATACAGAGTCACTATACAACTCTACTCTATCATTATCAGTGCCTCCAAAAGAGAATACCAATTGACGATCTTGCTCGTGCACTTCTACTTCAGGAGCATCTGGTCCGTCAATGAGATCAAAACAAGAATTGAATAAATCTTGAGCTTTTCTACTTGCTTGCTTTAATAGTCTAAGTGAACCATCTGCACCACCAAAATCAGTACGTGCCCATACTACACCTACTGTAAGTCGTTGTACAGCACCTGGCTCCAATATAAATGGACCAGAAGACTGAATAAAACGCCTATCTGCAGGAGAGTTTCCTGCTTCTTTCTCATTCCAGTTTTCGTTAGGATGAGCAGGATCTGTATCAAATGGGAACATATAGTCTGCAGGTGTACCATCCGTACCAGTGATTCCATCACCACCAAACTGAATATCTGTACCTGTTCTCCACTTACCTCTTAGGTAATTATAAAAATCTGTTGCCAGGAGTGGATTACCATTAATTGAGTTTGCATTGTTATTGTAGTATACAAACTTCGACATTCCCAATTCCTCTGTTATGCCGTTATTTGTGACTATTGGACCTTCAAAAAAGTCAACTCCAATAGACGGAGGATTAAGACCATAGCCCAATACACCCTCATCATTGTCATCACCATTGTAGCAAAAACCTAAAGAGAGACCTACATCACAACCTACATAATCATCTGAGAAATTTCCTAAATCTGCATCTACCCATTGGCCAAAGTACGTATTGTCTAAGTTAGCAGCTCCTCTATTGATAAGACGGGTTGTATAAAACGTCATATCATTTATTTCGTCGTTTGTAGAGAAAGCAAATGCAGTTGTTTGCATTTCAATTCCTATTGCCTCACCTTGGGTCTCTGAGTGAATATTCCCTCTATCATTGTATATCCACCATAGCATTTGATCGGGCTGATCTTCTGCCGCATTTTCTTGCACTATTCCTTTACATTCATTTTGCAGTACAGGGTAGTCACCTCCTTGTGGATCGTAGATTCCATTCTTATTTAAATCGCGATATGGAGCGTACTCACCTGGCCAGCTTTGTATATCTGGATCTACCGTTCCGTTAAAATTATTAGCGTGATCTATTATTGCAGATCCATCCACTTTGTAGATATCATCCCAAATATCACACTGATCTTTACTTGTATTTCCGGTAGCAGGATCTAGTGGTCCTGGCCAAAAATCTGAACCACGCTGACGGTACGTCATTGCAGCAAGCTTTAGATTACCAGAAGCATCTTCTCCACCTATCCATATAGCTCCAGAAAACAAACTGTGCTTTCTTACCTCATTTGTTTCTGAAGGCAGCTTAGGTATCTCATACTTAGCGTTATTCAAATCCCACCACATATCACCACCATTTAGTATTTTGGTACGTACGTTGTTTATGTCTAAATCTGCACTTTGACTTGCTGGATCACAGTCTGAACCGAACTTCATTCTGGTATTTAATTGACCATCACGCGTAGTTCTTCTCTCTTCTGTGTCTATATTCTCTTTCGCAAATACGCCTACTGTACTAAACAGTACGGCAATCAGCATTAAATTTCTCATTTCTCTTTTCATATCTTCTATTCTTTGTGCTGCGTTGTTCTTCTGAATATTATTTCTAGAAATATACTCTTACTCCTAATCTCGTTAATCTTGGGATACTATAAAAATAGGGATTTTCAACTTTAGCATTATACAAAGCTACATACGACTGCGTGTTCACTTCATTGTTTGCTTCTTGGCTACCTTGTGGTGAACTTAACCATCCGTCGTTATTTGACAATCTTGAGAAACCGTATACGTTTTCAATATTTTGAGTATTAAATAAATTTTGAACCCATAAGAAAACCTGCACTTCTGTAGTTTGTCTTCTAAAATCGTCTTTTGCGTGTTTCTTTTTGATGCTAAAGTTCTTATTGAAATTAGCGTCTACTTTGAACTGCCAAGGCAATCTAGAACCAAATGGGTTACCATCTAATTGTTGTCTTTGTGCGGTACCTACAGATGCACTTGCAACTGGATTAATATAAGCACTATATGGCTCACCAGACTTAGTAGAAATAATAAAATTAGCTCCTGCGTTTTCAAACACCTTTTTGTCAAACCAAATAGGACCGGTATAGTCTGTACCCGACTTAAATCGGTAATCCAATATGGCAGATATCTGGTGACGAATATCACGCTCCGTTGGATACAATGATCGTAGATTTGGCAAACCTGCCTGTATAAGAGATGCTGCTGAGTTTACGTTTGAACCCGTACCGTCTGCAAAAAGCAATGAATAGTTTAATGCTAACGAGGTTCTTCCCTCTCCTCTTAGCTCGTATTCCGCTCTAAAGTTTTTGATTGTTTCAAAATCTAAATTTTGATATGAGTTATATGAGATAGGCCATGCTTGATTAATTCTTACTAGTGCATAATCTCCGCTGGTCTCTCTATATGCGGCAATTAGGCTAAGTGCTGAGTTTCTACTCAAGGTTTGCTTAAACCCTATTTCATAACTTGTAGTTACCCTTGGTTGCAAGTTCGCATTGGGCAATACACTTCCTTGGTTTGTCTCCAAATAGGCATATCTGTTGATAGGTGCGAAAATCGCTCCATTCTGTGGTCTCTGAGCCAATTTATCATAGTTGGCAAAGAACTGTGCATCCGAGTTGATAGGAAATGAGAACCATATACGTGGAAGTACATTTATTACTGGCTTATAATCTTCGAATGCATCCAAATCTAATTCGCCATCGGTTTCTACCAAATAGGGTTGAATTCTACCACTCCTTGTAGACTGTGTAATCAAGTCCGGGTTACCCAATTCAGATCCGTCTGATCCGTACCAAGTATTACCGTCTCTATAGCCTACTATCTCTGATGGATTTTCCATGTCATCTACATACACTACATAATCGTCTCCAATATTCGTGGGGACACTGTAGCTTGTTAGAAGCGTATTATCTAGGCTTGTCAACTCACCAGCAGAGTAAGTTGGGAATAGTGAATACTGATCTTTAAGACCCACTTGATTTGCGTCATAACGCTCTACACGTAGCCCTAATCGAAGTACAAGGTCTTTGAACTGGAACTTGTCTTGTAACCACAAGGCACTATAAACAGGAGCAAATGAACCAATACCTTTTTCAAGATCATCGTTCACAAAGTCACCAAAAGAAAATGCCTTTCTTGTTCTATTGCCTAAGTAGTCATAACCAAAATAACCTACAATAGAGTTACCATTATTCCATAGATCATCAGCACCGAATAAGTCAAGGCTAAATGTACTTGGGTCCAAGCTATTTACGTCTATAAAAGATGTTTCTGTTATTAATTTACCGTTTGCATCTCTGTAACCATCGTTTATAAGTTTTGCACGCAGTCTTTCATCAAATACTTTTTGCTGGTCCTTGTCTACACGTACGTTATAATTTACGGTATCTGTAAATATACCGTTTTGGTCATACGAGTGAACACCTCCAATAATATACCCATTTTCGTCTACTTGGTCTAATGCAGATATATGACCGTTAGTCAACTGAGGCATCAGAGTCCATAGGTTGGATGCTCCTAAATTCCAGCTACTAAATAGCGTTTGTTCAAAATACATCCCAAATTGCAAATCGTGTGTATTCTCTAAGTTCAATATAGCTTCTCCTTGTGCATACGCTGCTATACGCTCGTTTTGAGACTTAGAATAGCCTCCAGCCCCAGAACCAGGATTGCTCCACAGTGAGTAAGTAAGACCTGGAGAAAATCCATTTAAAAGCCCTAAGCTCTGCTGCACTTGAGCTGAATTAGCAACAGGATTATTAGAATTTTCAAAGAAATTAAAAACACTCTGCGTATATGAAGCTCTTTGTGGATTCTTGTCACTTGCATCAAATGTAAGATTTCGACTACCTGAACCCGTAAGGTTAAAATACGATTGACGTGTAACTGTATCTCCATTTTGATCGATATGTAGTGTGGGGTCATTTACAAACTCATACGTAGGTTCTCTATTTTGAGTAAACTTACCAATGTATCCATAATCAAAAAAATTGTCTCCATGAAGCGGATTTACCGTTTCACTCCAATTGCTTTGATAATCTAGTCTGATATTATAAAAGGCATCTGAAAACAGCGATTTCTTTTTCTCTTTATCTGCTTCAGATGTACTTCCTAGACGTTGTGTGAATTTCACATACGTTCGTAAGGTTTGACTAGTTGAGTTGGAGTACTCTCTAAAGTTTATTAAACTCTGGGTGTAGTTAAAGTTATTTCCTTGACCTTGGTTAAATGAACCAAACACAGTGATACTTGAATTCTTGTTTGGTAAAAATTCTAGCTTACCTTGAACATTACCTACCAATCTTGCTACATTCTTTCGTGCCTGATTCTGTTCCAAATCATCTTCTGTAAGAAGTAAAGACCTGTATACGAAACCGGGGCCATTTGGGTTTTCAATGATTGGATTTTTTTCCAAATCATCAAGAACATCTTCTTTAACACTATAAAAGCCTCCATACCCTGGACTCGCATCCTGAGTCAAGTTGAAATTGGTGGCTAGCTGATAGCCTAAAGCCACGTATTCTTTATCTCCACCACCTTTGTTTTTGATCCAAAGTGGACCAACTGCAGAAAACTCTGCTTGGTTAAAGTGATATGGATCAAATGGACTAGACGAGATAAGCTCAAAACTTCTGCTTACAAAACGCGAAGGACCTTTTGTGGTAATACTAATAGCTCCCCCTGTAAAATCACCATATTGTGCTGGAATACCCGATTGAATAATATCTATTTGCCCTTGAGCAGATTGTGGCACACTACTGCTACCCACTACGCGTACACCATCTACGAAGTATGCCGTAGCGTCTGTTCTACTACCCAAGAAGGATATACCACCACCGCTTGTTTGATTGGCTCCAGAGGTAGTCCCTGCTATTGCATTCAAATTACGTGTCGGCAATTTTGCTATATCTCCACTGCTTAGTGTTTTGGAGTTTTTATCTTTCTCAATCAATGGCTTGCCTGCTCGAACAACTACAGGTCCTAGTTGTTCGCCATCTGCCCCAGTTTTCTGAGCCATTTCTATATTGATATATTTCGTACTGTTAGAACTTACTTCTACATCCGTTACTTTTTTATCTGAGTAATCGAGGTACGTAACTGTTACGCTATACGTTCCTGGATCTAGTGCATTCACTACATATTTTCCATTCTCATCTGTATATGCACCGCCTTTTCGTATACCATCTTTTTCGATGATAATGGTAGCGTATGCTATTGGAGCCTTTGTTTTTGAATCAGAAACTTTACCCTGCAATTTTCCAAAATTGGACTGGGCGAATGCTGCTGAAACAAAAATACAAGCTAATAAAACTGTAAGTGTTCTTTTCATATACTTTGCTTTTTACACGTTAATTCGTACTTCAATATTTGCTATAATATTGCAATAATTCAAATTAAATTTATCCAAGGATGAGTTTGAGTTCACAAATGGTTAAATATTCATCCATTTCAACACCTTTTCTCCTAGTACTTCGGCTAACTTTCTGTAAGAGTCTTTGGTGAGGCCTCCAATGTGCGGAGTCAATACAACTCTTTGATTACTAGACAGATATTTAATTTCTATTTGCTGTTCGGGTGTGAGATTATCCAGCTTTTCGTTGGGTAAAACATCCAATCCTGCACCTGCTATTTTTTTTGTTTCTAAACCACGTATTAAATTAGAAATATTTACTACCTCTCCTCTCGATAAATTTAGTATGTAAAATGGTTTTTTCATCTCTTCTACAAACTTTGCATTTATCATTTCTCTAGAATATTCATTGAGTGGAACATGAAGACTTACTATATCTGCCTCCTTTTGTAGCACTTCGAGCGTAACTTCTTGTACACTCTCACTTCCGTATCCTGATACAAACTTATCATACGCCAATACCCTACAACCAAAAGGAGCCAAAACCTCGGCAAGCCTAGATCCTACATGGCCGTAGCCAATGATTCCAACCGTTAGGTTTTGTAACTCTACGCCTTGATTGCCTTTCCGATCCCAAATCCCTGCAGCTACTTCTGCGGAAGCCTTAGGCACATTGGCAAGCAAACTGAGTAACATTCCCATAGTTTGCTCAGCTACCGCATTTCGGTTGCCCTCAGGAGCATTTTCACATACAATTCCTCTACTCTCTGCATAGGCCACATCTATATTGTCCATACCTGACCCAAGCCTCCCAATGTATTGCAATTTTGGGGCTTGGTCTATCCACACTTTGCTCAATGTAAGCTTACTTCTCATAATAAGTACCGTGGCACTTTTTAGTGCTTTAGCAAGCTGAAAATCAGTAATGTCTGGCTTGTAGACAACCACTTCATTTTGAAGTAGGTCTAAGAGCACTGGGTGCACATGGTCTATGATGAGTATATGGTGCTTTGAACGCATATTAGTTCCTTATCTGCAAAGATGTATTTTCCCTTTGAATGACCTACGTTCAACTCAAAAACTAGTTCTAACGGTGAGGGTCAACATTCGAGGCGATCCAAAATTACCTGGATTGTTTTGTTTCAAGCTGTAGTAATTGGCAAATGAACGTGCATTTAGTTCGTTTCTGAGTTGTTGCTGACCTTGTTCAGATGCCAAATAACCATCATTATCTGCTTGTGAGGAGTACGCATATACATTGTAAACATTTAAAATGTTCAATACATTAAGAGCATTGAGTTGTATTACAACAGGTTTTTGTTTTACTAATAGTCGTTTACTAATGCTGAGGTCTACGGTATAGTTCCAAGGCATTCTAGAACCAAAAGGATTTCCTTCTATCTGGCTTCTACTCACAGTGCCCAAGCTAAGTGCTTCTGGTACGGCCACGGCATAGGCTGTATACGGTGTGCCCGATAATGTATTCGCAAAAATATTTACATTCATACCCCGAAAAACTCCTCGTGCTCTTCGAATGAAGCTATCCATACTAAAATTAATATTTGCATTGAATTTGTGCCTGATATCATACTCCAAAGGATAAAGACTCCGCAAATTGGGTTGTCCTGCTTGTATTAGAGCAGCAGCCGAATTTACATTACTACCCGTGCCGTCTGCATACTGCAACACATAATTGGCTCTTAGTGATACTCCTATAGCACTTGTTCTGTAGTCAATATTAAATGACTTTACTGTAGAAAAATCAATGTTGCCGTAGGTAGTATAGCTGCGGGGGTACGCTTGATCTATATTCACTAGATTGATATCATTGCTTATTTCTGCGTATCCCACCCTAAGATTTAAGAGACCCCGCTTTCCTACTCGCTGCTTAAAACCCACCTGATAGTCTGTACGTCTGGCCGGTTTGAGACCTGGACTTGGCAATAGAGTATTGCTCCCATTGGCTAGGTAGTAATAGGTATTGATAGGTGTAAATGACTGATTGAAATTTGGTCTTTGAGCATACTTATCATAATACGCATAAAACATAGCCGACCCGCTTATTGGAAAGGAAAGCGAAAGTCTAGGAAGAAGAATTATCTCTGGCAAGTAGTCCGCAAATGAACTCTCGTCTATTCCTTTGCTTTGCGGATTGACAAGTAATGGTTGTATTACACCATTGGATGAAGCTATTCTGAGCGGATCACCACCTTGCAGCTCTTTACCCTCTGCACTATACCATGTGCTGCCTGCTCTATAACCAACTATCGTTGTAGGGTTTTGCATATCGTCTACATACACTACTGCATCTTGTGGTATAACATCTGGGTGATTTACTTCTAGACCACCAATACTATTTACCTCGCCTAATTGACGTGTAGGGTACAGCACATACTGATCTTTTAAGACTTGCTGATTTGCATCAAAACGTTCTACTCTTAGTCCTGCACGAAGTTTTATTTTCTTCAATACAAACTTGTCTTGAAGCCAAAATGCTGTGTAGTTCGGGTTATAGGCTCCTATCTCTCTTTTGGCACTATTGTTTACAAAGTCACTGATACTTCTATTGCCCCGTTGCAATTTGCCAGTATAGTCGTACCCTGCATAGCTTACATAGCTATTTCCATTGTTCCACAACTCATCTGCACTGAACATATTTAGGTTCAACAGAGTTGGATCTACTGCATTTACATCTATAAAGTGAGCACCTCCAGTGTGGTATCCATTCGTTGATGCTACGACTTCACGCAAGTTTCGGTCAAACGTGCTCTGTCTGCTTGTGTTGTTTATGTAATTGTAGCGTACGGTATCGGTAAAAAGTCCTCTATCGTCTGAGCTAAAAATG
>CAWVTO010000003.1:0-24521 GCA_963932895.1 uncultured bacterium | reverse complement strand
AGGGCTGAGAAATTTCCGTCTTCTATTCCCATGGTTGATTCTTTGCTGCCTTCTTATATGGATTATATACAGCCTATTCGTGCACAGATTGATTCTATGCCGATTACGCATTTTATGGAGGACAATGAGGTTGTTGATTCGATTCAATATAAATTGTAGCGACAAACCGCTATTTATCGAATCGATCAATGTGGTTTGATCAGATCGTAAGTCTAAGGGTTAGATAAGAGTCTTAAAACCTGTACCAGATCGGAATAGTTGAATTTAGTTGTACTATTCCGCTCTTTTATTTGCATTTCCCCATTTATATATTGCATCTCTTCGATAAGTAACTGCATGAAAAGTGCCAGTTATTAGGGTAATATTTATCCATCTCTTTACATATCCGATTTATAGAGATACCCAACTGATATATTTACATAGTTCAGAGACGTAAAAACATTGATTAGGAGTCTTTGGGCTATAAGTTGCTAATTATCAAACTTCTCTACCTTTGCCACAATGCAATTGGATAAAACACTATCGTTTGATGAGTTCGCGAAAGCGAGTTTGGTAGATTGGAAAGCAAAAGCAACCAA
Source organism: uncultured bacterium (assembly GCA_963932895.1). Lineage (GTDB taxonomy): Bacteria > Bacteroidota > Bacteroidia > NS11-12g > UBA9320 > UBA9320. The sequence continues at coordinate 23,943 of CAWVTO010000003.1, read as the reverse complement.
AGATCTAAAAGGAAAGAGCTTAGCAGAGTTGGCTTATACCACGTCAGATGGCATCTTCTTAGAATCGTATTATACAGATGAGAATAGCACGTCTCTATTGTCCGTAGGACAAACAGATTGGCAAATTACATCGCTTTCTTCTGAGAAACTGGAAGGAGTAGACAAAATCATAAGTGATTTAAATGAACTTGGCGAAGACTGCGAGAAACTGAGCTTAGAAAATCTTACAAAGGCAGAAAACCAATCGGCAGTATACTTTGAACTTGGAACTAGGTTCTATGAAAACATTGCAAAGCTAAGAGCTCTCAGAATTGCATATCCAAAAACAGAAATCAATGCAGTAATACCGGCAACGGATGATACCATTACACACAATAACCTGGTAAGACAAACCATTGCAGCAGCATCCGCTATCATAGGAGGAGCGAAGCATATCTGTGTATTGCCCTTCAATAATAAAGAGACAGAACAAAGTCTCCGACTAGCCAAAAACATCTTAGTTCTACTCAAAAGCGAAAGCTATATGGCAGAGCTTCACGATGCTGCAAGTGGAAGTTGGTTTTTGGAGAAGTTGACCAAAGAATATTTGACGGTTATTAAACCCGATTCAGTGATTACACAAACGACTACTCCTGCTACATTTATCGCAGGAGTAGCACCCTACCTCCGTGGTCCATATTCTACCATGTACGCTATCCGTCCATGGACTATCCGTCAGTATGCAGGATTTAGTACGGCGGAAAAGAGCAATGCCTTCTACAAAAGAAATTTAGCCGCAGGACAAAAAGGGCTTTCTGTAGCCTTTGACCTCGCTACGCATAGAGGCTATGATAGCGACCACGAGCGTGTAACGGGTGATGTAGGAATGGCAGGTGTTGCCATAGACAGCATAGAGGATATGAAAATTCTTTTTGATGAAATACCACTCGGAGATATATCAGTGAGTATGACCATGAATGGTGCTGTACTTCCTATTATGGCATTTTATATAGCTGCTGCAAAAGAGCAGGGGGTTAATGAAGTAGACCTAAAAGGAACTATTCAAAATGATATTTTGAAGGAGTTTATGGTGCGGAATACATACATCTATCCGCCTGCTCCGAGTATGCGTATTATTTCCGACATTTTTAAATACACTTCGGCCAATATGCCAAAGTTCAATAGTATCAGTATAAGCGGATACCACATGCAAGAGGCAGGTGCTACCCCAGAATTGGAGTTGGCATATACCATAGCAGACGGTCTGGACTACGTGCGTACAGGTATTGAAGCAGGACTAGGTATTGATGATTTTGCACCACGCCTTTCTTTCTTTTGGGGGATTGGGATGAATTTCTACAAGGAAATAGCCAAGCTACGTGCAGGTAGAATGCTATGGGCTAAACTGATAAAAAAGTTTGATCCTCAGAACCCTAAGTCTATGGCACTTAGAACCCATTGCCAGACAAGTGGATGGAGTCTTACCGAGCAAGACCCGTATAACAATGTAGCTCGAACTACGATAGAAGCATTGGCTGCTATTTTTGGAGGCACACAAAGTTTGCATACCAATAGCTTTGATGAAGCAATGGCTTTGCCAACAGATTTCAGTGCTAAAATTGCCAGGAATACCCAAAAAATCATACAAGAAGAGACGGATATTACGAAAGTAATAGACCCGTGGGGTGGCAGTGAAGTTATCGAAAAATACACACAAGAATTGGCAGATAAGGCTTGGGAATATATTCTAGAGATAGAAGAACTGGGCGGCATGTCTAAAGCCATAGAAAGTGGTATTCCTAAAATGCGTATAGAAGAATGTGCTGCGGTGAAACAAGCCAAAATAGACGCAGGCAAAGAAATCATAGTAGGTGTAAATAAGTACAAGACGGATGAGAAAGCAGACTTTGATATTTTAGAAGTAGACAATGACGCTGTACGTAAAAGTCAAATAGATAGAATCAATAAAGTAAAAGCGGAAAGAGATAATGGCAAGGCTATTGAGATTTTAGTTAGACTTGAAAAAGCTGCTCGTGCTGACGGCAATTTATTGGCTATCTGTGTGGAAGCTGCAGAAGCTAGGGTTACGCTAGGCGAGATGTCTGATGCTTTGGAAAAGGTGTTTGGAAGGTTTCAAGCTCAGAATGCAACTATAAGTGGTGTATATTTGAAAGAAGTGCAAAACAATGATAAGGTAATAGCTGCTCGAAAAGCGGCGGACGACTTTGCTGCTAAAGACGGACGTAGACCAAGAATACTAGTTGCCAAAATGGGTCAAGATGGTCACGATAGAGGTGCTAAAATTATTGCTACGGCATTTGCAGATTTGGGTTTTGATGTGGACATAGGTCCACTCTTCCAAACACCAGCAGAAGTGGCCAAGCAGTCTATGGAAAACGATGTGCATATACTAGGAGTATCCTCACTTGCTGCAGGTCACAAAACCCTAATGCCAGAAGTAATTGGAGAATTAAAAAAGCAAGGAATGGATGACATTATAGTTGTAGCTGGAGGTGTGATTCCAGAGCAAGATTACGCGTTCTTACACGATAGTGGAGTAGATTTTGTATTTGGTCCAGGTACTGTCATTGCTGAAGCAGCGATTGGTATATTGAAAAAATTATCTTTGAAGCCATGAGTATTTGGCGAGTAATATTATCTGTTCTTTTTCCTCCTTTGGCGGTTTATGACCAAGGGTGTGGTTCTATCATAATCATATTTATCCTTACGCTATTGGGTTGGGTCCCTGGTGTTATCGGAGCGTTGGTCATATTGAATAAATCAAAGTAAGCACAATACTATCTTGATATTTCCTGCGTTTACTTGCTTATGAAACAGCATGAAACGTTTGTACTCCTGTGTGTTTGCCTCTGCTCTTCTGTTTCAGACGCTGTTCAGGTTGAAAAAGAAGCAGCAACAGAACACTCAGACATTGGTATTGCTTTAAATAGCTACCGGAGCACTTATCCTTGGGTGCGGATTGTATCCCTCCACTTCAAAATCTTCATACGTAAAGTCAAATACAGATTTCTTTTCTGGATTCATGGTTACTTTGGGGTAGGGACGCGGTTCGCGGCTTAGTTGCTCTTTTACCTGCTCAAAATGATTGCTGTAGATGTGAGCATCGCCAAATGTATGTACAAACTCACCCGGTTCTAGCCCTACTTCTTGTGCTATCATAAGTGTTAGAAGAGCATAGCTTGCAATATTGAAAGGCACACCAAGAAATAAATCGGCACTGCGTTGGTAGAGTTGGCAGCTTAGCTTTCCGTCTGCTACATAAAACTGGAATAAGCAGTGACACGGAGTAAGGGCCATGTCTCCTAGTTCGCCTACATTCCACGCATTTACGAGTATTCTTCTGCTATCTGGATTGTTTTTTAAGGTGTCGAGCACATATTGTATCTGGTCTATCTTTTCCCCATTGGGAGCTTCCCACTCACGCCATTGCTTGCCGTATACAGGTCCCAAATCGCCATTTTCGTCTGCCCAGGCATCCCATATTTTCACGTTGTTATCCTTGAGATATTGTATATTGGTGTCTCCTTTTAGAAACCAAAGAAGCTCGTGTACCACAGACTTCCAGTGTACTTTTTTAGATGTAATGAGCGGAAATGATTCTGCTAAGTCAAAGCGTAGTTGACCACCAAAAACACTAATGGTTCCGGTGCCTGTTCTATCGGTTTTTTTGGTTCCGTTTTCGAACACATATTTCAGAAAATCCTCGTACTGTCTCATTATTTTACAAAGCACGCCCTAATTGTGCGAAATAAATTGCTCTATTATTAGTCGTTACCAACAATATTTAAACTTGGATGTTTAGTTTTGCGAAGCTTTAGAAAGAACAACATGGCAGTAGCAATAAAATTACCTAGAATGAGTGACACGATGGAGGAAGGAACCATCGTATCTTGGTTTGTAAAGGTAGGGGATACCGTAAAATCAAGTGAAATGATAGCAGATGTAGAGACCGATAAGGCCACTATGGAGCTAGAAAACTTTGAAAAGGGAGAAGTACTGTATCTTCTAGAGGAAGGTGCTACAGTGCCTGTGGAGACAGCTATAGCTGTAATAGGCAAGAAAGGGGAAGATTTTCAGCACCTGCTTGAAGCAGCTCCAGAAGCAGCACCTGAGCCCGTAAAGGAAGCTGAACCTGCTCCAGTAGTAGAAGCCGCAACTATCGCTGCACCAGTTGCAATTACACCAGTAGCAAGCACTTCTAGCAACGGACGTGTTTTCGCATCTCCACTTGCTAAGAAAATGGCAGAGGATAAAGGAATAAGCTTAGATACAGTAACCGGAACAGGAGACAATGGACGTATCACAAAGAAAGACATAGAGAATTATACTCCAAGAGTAGCAATAAGCACTGCGGCAGTAGGCGTAGAAAGTTTCGAAGATGTACCTGTTTCGCAGATGCGTAAGACTATAGCTAAGCGATTAGCAGAGTCCAAGTTCTCAGCACCACACTTCTACCTTACGAAGGAGATTAAAATGGATGCCGTACTTGCTGCACGTAAGCGTATGAATGAGTACACAGAAAGTAGAATCTCGATCAATGACATTATTGTAAAAGCCACTGCTGTAGCTCTCAAGAGTCATCCAAATGTGAATTCATCTTGGTTAGGCGATAAGATAAGAAGAAACCACCACGTGCACATAGGCGTGGCAGTAGCTATCGATGATGGACTACTCGTACCTGTAGTGCGTTTCGCAGATAGCAAGTCGTTATCTCAGATAGGAGCAGAGGTAAGAGAGCTAGCAGGTAAAGCAAAAACAAAAGAATTGAAACCACAGGATTGGGAAGGGAACACCTTCACCATCTCAAACCTAGGAGCATTTGGTATAGATGAGTTTACGGCTATTGTAAATCCGCCAGATGCCTGTATACTAGCTATTGGAAGTTCAAAAGAAACGGTCATCGTTGAAAACGGAGAGATGAGAGCAGGTCATGTAATGAAAGTTACCTTGAGTTGCGACCACAGAGCTGTAGACGGTGTTACAGGAGCTAATTTCCTCAAAACCTTTGCTGAGCTACTAGAAGAGCCAGTGAGACTTTTGGTTTAAGCAGAGCTAAAACAACATTTAAAAAGCCCAATTCTGGAAACAGAATTGGGCTTTTTTTTGAGGGATTACTAATCTTCGAGTGGTTTAGATTTCTTTTATCTAGGTACTCCAAACCGTTGTACTAGAAACTCCATTTTTTCTAAACCGGAGCACGTTTCGTTTACGTTATTGTAAAATAGAAATGCAGCAAGGTGAGTCTACCTAAACCCATACCTACTCTTATTTATCTCTCCTTGTTTGATTAAAATTCCCAGTTCTATCCCCTTTTTCAAATCCCGAGATGCTGTAGCGGTAGAAATATTCTTGAAAGTGTTCATATAGTCTTTTCGGGTAAATTCCTTTTTGTTGAGCGATTGAAAATAGTCTAGCCGTTGCTCGGCGGTAAAAGTTCTATTATTAAACGTAAGCAGTTCTGCAAGTGAGTCGTCTATTACACCCAACATATAGAGTATAAATTTGGTTGACTTTCCTTCTTTATCGCTGGTGGACAATGCCTTGTAATACTTGTCTTGGTCTTGACTTATCAGCGTTTCAAAAGGGAGGTACTCAAACACAGGATATCTGGACATCAGAACTAGCGTTTGCCATAATCTGCCCATTCTTCCATTTCCATCTATAAAAGGGTGGATAAACTCCATTTCATAATGAAATACGCAGCTTTTTATAAGCTCTATTTCATCTGTTTTTAGGTAGGCGAATAAGTCCTTCATCAGTCCAGGTACATTTTGGTGTGGTGGAGCCAAGTGCTTTACGCTAGAACCCTTCACTATGCCTACTCCTTGCTGTCTATATCCGCCTGGCTTATCTATGAGTCCAGACATTAACGTTTTATGTGCATTAAGGAATGCTTTTTCGCTACTTGGGTTGTAGTTGTGTATGCTCTCATACACACCAATGGTATTTACCACTTCTTCTATATCTTTCTGTGGTCCTCGTACTCTTTTATTTTCTATCAAGGCAGTAATCTGTTCTTCAGTAAGTGTATTGCCTTCTATTTTGAGTGAGGAATGAATAGTCTTTATCTTATTCCGTTTACGAAGTGTAGGTGTCGGTTTATCTAAAAACCCAGCATTAACCGCTCCTAGCTTTTGGGAGACAGAAGATATTAACTGTAAGATTCTTGGTGTAATATCGTAAGGTGGACGCATTGTGATACTATCAAATGATACTATCAAAAATACAATACTTTCATAGATAATATGCTATTGCGATATTACCATGGTACTTTTAAAACGTAACTTTTGCTGCGGCACAAGCCTATTTGGGTCAGTTTACAGAAAATAATGGGGTCTTATTGTTATTTACAGTGATGCCGCTTGTCGGTTCTGTGAAAGTACACGACAGATTTTCGGGTTTTTCGTTGAATTGCTTAGTGCTATACCTGCTTATACGCAGTAAAGAAACAATACAACAAAAAAAGGACAACCATCGCCAAAGCAATGATTGTCCTTCTCTTAAAATTTGTTTATGTCTTAGTCTTCGCTTCTACTTAGCGTGTAGATTACTAAACCAAATCCTATTTTATTGATAGCATCTGCTATGTTGTATACAACATCCATAGCTGCAGCACCTGCTTCAGGAGTAGATACGAAAGTGATTCCAAACAAACCACCTGGAGTACCAAGGATATAACCCAATGGGTATATTGCCCATCCTACCAATACGAACCATGCTAGTGCTTTAGTAGCTTTAGCAACTTGTGGTCCAGCTGATTGAGCCAGTTTTGCCACTTCTCCAAACCATACTAGGTAAGCTATGTAAAAATAAGCAGCACCTGAAAGTACGCCCCATAGAACACTACTGTCTCTGTCCATAACTTCTCCAATGTATCCTGTTATTAGCATAACTACAGAGGCAAAGATTAATTTCCATAATAGAGAGATTTTTGCTCCTGCTTTTTTGGTGATGAGATAAAACTCAACGCACATCAAAGGCACAGTAAGGATCCAATCTACATACCTAAAGAAAGTAGGAGAATCTCCTGTTTCTAGGTTGTACCCCCTCATGTAGTAGTAATGCACGGCCGCAATAAAAGTAATGATACCAGACACCAAAAGGGATGTTCTCCATTTTGGCGAAGTGTTGCCTACTTCAAAAAAGAAGAATACCGAAGCAGCCATCATGGCCATAGTGCCAATAAAGAATGTAAATGCGACGTAATTGTCGCTTGCAATTGTTAAATGTTCCATTTTTTAATTTGTTTTAGTTGTTGTTATTAAGATTCTCAAATATAACAGAAATATTGCAATTTAGATTTGTACATGTGAAATGTTTTACTTGTTTCGAGTCAACGAGTTGATAAACAATGTGCTACACATCCTTTTTAACAGTGGGATTATGCCACTATCTCCGAACAATACGTACGATTCTGAACACGCATTATTGGGCAATCAAATTTTATATATATGAAGTGGAGGGCACTAATCTCTTCTTTGCCACTAGTTCCTACTCCTAGCATTTTTTTTGATGGTAGGATAAAATAGCGTAAGAATTGTCTCATTTTTGCCGTTTCAGAATAGTCGGTAGTCCAGCACAATTACAAAAATATATCTACCACTTCTTCTAAGCAGTTAAGTTTAAAAACACACCTTTGTGCCTATATTTATGTCTTTGGCTCAACTCATAGAAAACAACGAAGTACTCTTACTTTTCATGGTAATATCCGTAGGGGTGTTAATTGGTAGTATCAAGTTTCGTGGCAAGTCGCTGGGGATGTCTATGGTCTTGTTTGTAGGTATTCTTTTTGGCAGTTTAAATGCAGACTTTAAGGTGTCAGAAATCATACTGATACTCGGCATTTCAATTTTTTTGTATTCCGTAGGGCTCAATTCTGGACCTATCTTTTTTCAATCGTACAAAAAAAATGGGATGAGAGATATTCTGTTTGCTTTGTCTACCATTATACTAATTGCACTACTAGCAGTGTCGCTTTGGAGTGTTTTTGGTTTTGATGTGGCCTCACTCACAGGCATATATGCGGGTACGAGTAATAACACACCTGCATTTGCAGCAGTGCTAGAGTACTTACAAAGCACAGAAAATACGACACAAGAAATGAGCAATCTTGTCGTAGCATACACCTTAGCTTACCCTATAGGTATTATAGGAAGCATGCTGGGCATTATCATCATGCAGCGATTGCTTAAGATAGATTTCAAAGAAGAATACAAAAAACTGCGTTCACAGTTTCCATTAGACAATAACTTGACAAGTGTAGCTTTAGAAATCACACAAGACGCTGCCACTAATATTCCTGTTAGAGATTTTTTATATGGTAGGGAGTGGAACCTTAAATTTGGGAGAGTATGGCAAGAGGGGAAGTTGAGCCTGGTGAATTGGGATACCACGTTTTCTCTTGGAGATAAAGTAATGCTCTTAGGTTCAGAAGAAGACGTTGAAGAAGCCATCAAAGAACTAGGTCAAAAAATACCCAAGAGTGTATTTTACAATCAGGAAGAGTTTGACTCACGTAGAATATTCGTATCCAATCCAAAGTTGGCTGGCCGTACACTAGCGTCGTTGGATTTGCCCAAGAAATACAATGCCCTCATTACCCGTATACGACGCGGAGACAATGATATGTTAGCTCATGGCGACACCGTCTTAGAGTTAGGCGACAGAGTACGCGTAGTCGCAGCAAGAAATGAGCTAAAAGAGTTGTCTGCATATTTTGGAGACAGTTACCATCAAAGTAGTCAGCTAAATCTAGTGTCGTTCGGATTTGGCTTGGTACTGGGATTACTATTGGGCACGGTGGATATACCAATTTGGAGTGGAGTGAATATACACCTTGGTTTTGCAGGTGGTCCATTGGTTATGGGACTTATACTTGGGGCACTCAAACGTACTGGTCCTATACTATGGACGCTACCTTATAGTACATCTGTGGTAATTCAACAGCTTGGACTTATGTTTTTGCTGGCGTATATAGGCGTCAATAATGGAGTGCTTTTTATACAAAGTTTGAGTGTAGAAAGTATAAAACTAGTGGCTGCAGCCATTCTACTAAGCATCTCATCCTCACTTATTATCATATCGATTGGGTATAAAATTGCCAAAATCCCGTTTTCACTGTTGATGGGTATGGTTTCCAATCAGCCTGCCGTTTTTGAATTTGCGAATGAAAGATCAGGGAGCAAAATCCCACAAATGGGCTACGCCCTCATTTTGCCTATCGCATTGGTTATACAGCTAATTATTACACAATTGATGTATATTCTATTAGCATAGTATAGAGTCGTCGTTGAAGGTTAGGATATAAAGTGAACAGTATCATTTTTATGACATAAACGGGGTCTATGGTAATGTGCTGCTTTTCTTTATAAAATATTATTGTATACTTGCAAAGCCTTTCAGGCAATTCTCCAGAAATTTTTTTCTAGAATACAGTTAAAACATTAATTCTTTATAAATACATGTACGATATTCTTTCACTAGGAGAGATGCTCCTTCCTGAGTTACGTAAGATTGCCGATGAACACGGCGTTCCACACAAAGGACTAAAAAAGCAAGATCTAGCCTACAAAATACTTGACTTTCAGGCCGTAAACCCTGAAAAATTCAAAGGTGTAAAGCCTACCTCAAACGACAAGCCTACGGGAAAACCAGAAGCGAAAGCTCCAAGACCCAAAAAAGCAGCTCCTACTAGAAAGCCTAGAGAAGAAAAGGACGCCGAGGACAAGCCTGCGGATAAACAACCCACAGATACCACCGATAAAGAAGCTCCAGCTAAGAACACTCGCGATAGAAAACCAAGAGAAGAAAAGCGGGAATACACGAAAGACTCTGCCGATGATAAGCAGGTAGATGATAGAAAAGAGCGTGAACCAAGCAAATCTCAACCACGCCAAAATGAGCGTGTACCGAGAGAAGATCGCGTATCTAACAAGCCGAACAACAGGGAAAACAAGGAAGACGGAAGCGAGAAACAAAACCGCAACCCAAACAACCAAAAGGCAAACGCTAACAACCCAAATCATAAGCAACTTTCTCCAGAGGAGAAAGAAGCAAGAGATAAGGAAAGAGCTGAACGAGATGCAGAACGCAAAAAAGCGGATGAAGCAAAGCGTGCAAAACGCGAAGCCGAAGAGAAGCTAATAAACTACTTAGAGCTAGAAGGTGTAGTTACTACACAAGGGGTGCTTGAGGTAATATCTGACGGATACGGTTTCCTAAGGTCTGCAGATTATAACTACCAACCATCACCAGACGATGTATATATAGCACCAAATCAAATCCGCCAAAATGGACTAAAAACAGGTGATACAGTAAAAGGAAATATTCGACCACCTAAGGAAGGCGAGAAGTATTTTGCTCTTATCAATATATTGGGTATCAACGGTAGAACGGTAGAGTTTGTGAAAGATAGAGTAGCATTCCATCACCTTACACCACTTTTCCCAGATGAGAAATTCAATCTAGAGTACAAGAGCGATAACTATAGTACACGTATTATGGATATCATCTCACCAATAGGTAAAGGCCAGCGTGGACTTATAGTAGCACAGCCTAAGACGGGTAAAACAATACTATTGAAGGATATAGCAAACGCAATATCTGAAAATCACCCAGAGGTGTATATGATAATCTTGCTAATAGATGAACGTCCAGAGGAGGTTACAGATATGGCTAGAAATGTAAAAGCAGAGGTAGTAGCTTCTACCTTTGATGAGCCGGCAGACAAACACGTGAAGCTAGCCAATATTGTACTGGAGAAAGCGAAAAGACTTACAGAGTGCGGTCATGATGTGGTGATATTGCTAGACTCAATCACACGTCTTGCAAGAGCATACAATACGGTACAGCCAGCTAGTGGTAAGATACTAAGTGGTGGTGTAGATGCCAATGCTCTACAGAAACCTAAGCGTTTCTTTGGTGCGGCTCGTAATATTGAAAACGGCGGATCACTTACTATTATAGCTACTGCTCTTACAGAGACAGGATCTAAGATGGATGAAGTAATCTTTGAAGAATTTAAAGGAACGGGTAATATGGAGCTACAGTTGGATAGAAAATTGTCGAACAAGCGAGTATATCCTGCGATTGATATCATCTCGAGTAGTACACGTAGAGAAGACTTACTATTGGATAAAATGGTGCTTCAGAAAATGTGGATTATGCGAAATCACTTGGCAGATATGAATCCAGAAGAGGCGATGAATACTATGCTAAACTACATGAAAGGAACGAAGAATAACGATGAGTTCTTAGTGAGTATGAACGGATAAAACGGTTCTACATAAATTATTTATAAAGGTCAACCATTTTGGTTGGCCTTTTTTGTTCAAGTAAAGATGGAGTAATAGCCCAGGGACTATTGACATCTAAAATTACTACGGCACAATAATCACAAACGGAGTGGGCAGTGCTTGTAGTGCTGACGTGTCTATGGCAGGTACATTTTTCACGATGAGTTTGTCTCCTTTTTTTAGTGCTTTTATGCCGACCCACGTGGCTTGGTCTAGGTAGCCTTTGTATTGTGGCTTGTAGATGGTCATCCCAGTTGTATTGCTGTACAATACAACAAAGGGAACAGATTTCCCTTCTGCATTTTCAAAACATATTTTTTCATACGTATCTATGCTCCTTAGGTACTGTACCAGCTGAGTCATACTAGAGTTGGTCATAGTATCTATGCGTTTGGTTTTTGCACATGGAAATTCTGACTCTATGTAAAAATAATAAGAGCGTGTTTTGTAGAATGTGCTATTTTTCTGATAAAGAGTCTGATAGAAAATCACCATGTCTCCCTCTTGTAGAAGTGCTATAGCGTCTAGAGCTCGGTGGTTAGTACTATCTGGATGCAAGTAGTACCTTTCAAACTGAGGCAGATTACTGCCGTAGGTTATTTCTTGGTTGCTTTTACTTATCACTATCTCTACTTGTACCGATGCGTCAGGCCATTCACACTGATTCAAACAAGTATTTACACCCATAGAGTCTTTTATTAATGTGCTTAGCCGATCGTTAGGTACTGTGTTTTGATAGGCGATTTGTGAATCAAAACCTGACGCGGCTATAGGAAACAACTATCCTCTTGTGCACGAATGATAGAGTCTATATAAAAAGTAACGGGAGCTATTTGGTACATCGCACCATTCTTTTCGTACTGCATTTCAGCAATATCCACGCGGGTATATGCAGCAAGATTCTTTCTGGAATATACCATGGCAGATTGGTATTCGCTGTTAAGCTTTCCATCATCTACGTAAAAAACACTGTTTCCTTTGCTAGACAGGCTTCGAAATGATATACCAAAATATTTAATCCGAAGGGTGTCGTCTACCATTCCAACACATGTATCATTGGTGGTCCACAGTTGTTTTAGCTCTAAAAAATCTTGTTTGGATATGGTACGTACACTTGTAGTATCGTTAAATAGAAAGTGACATTCATCTGCAATAGGCACTACCGGGTATATGAGCTCTTCTTTGGTCTGTGCTGCACTTACTATACAAACCAGTAAAAAGCTTAAAGTAAACAGGTGCTTCATTTCATCGTTAGTTTATACATTATCGTTCCTTTTTTAGCCTTTAACTTCTCGCTCATACGCACACCACATACCCAGAGCACCTCGTCACCTTTGCAGAGCAATGGGGTTTGGTGCTTGTCTATTACGTTTATCTTTTGGTCTATAAAAAAGTCGCTTAGCAGCTTGCTGCCTTTCATACCGAGCGGCTGTATACGATCTCCTTCTTGCCAATAGCGAAGTGACAATGGGAATAGCTCCGGCAAGATGCTCACTGTTTCTTCATTAGTATCGTTAGAAAAAATCAGTTCTGTGGTTTCCTTTATATCAAGCGTATGCTTGCCAAGTGCGAAACTGCCAGCGGAGGCAATCGCTACAGACGAAAAATCTTGTGCCTCACGCTTTTGCACTAGGAACGTTTTGCGGTCTATTAATAGTTGGTGTGTGCTACTGTAAAAAAGAGCACCCGTAGATATGCTGTTTTCTAGTATTTGCTCGCACTGCGAGTAGTTAAATCCAGAATTGTCCAAAATACGATACAAAAACACAGCTCCTTGTGGGTAAGTTGTAAGAAGGTCACGATCAATGGTTAGTGTGCTCTCTTCTTGTATCACAAGAGCAGCATTTTTTTCTTGTATTAGCCAAGTAAGAGCTTCGCTTTCTTGTTGTAGTATATGTATGCTGCTTACCGTATTTTGCTCAAAATTGGGTAGGTGTTCCACTACATTAGGTAGTAGTACATTTCGCCATTGGTTTCTGGCATATTTATCACTTGCGTTGGAGCTATCTTCTCGGTGTGCTATGTTGTTTTGTTTCAGGTAATCTTTTACCTGCTGACCAGTTACAGCTAGTAGTGGTCGTATGATGTAGTCGCGTTTTACGGGGATGCTCTTTAGACCATTGATGCCCGATTGGCGATTTAGATTGATAAAAAAAGTTTCTACCATATCGCTTTGGTGATGTGCCGTTATTAGTTTGGTGATTTTGCCTTCACCTTTTAGTTTTTCAAAATAAGCATATCGAATCTCTCGAGCAGCGAGCTGTGTATTGATTTTGTTGTCCTTAGCGTATGCATCCGTGTCTACTTCTTTGGTATACACTGCTGTGCAGTAGCGGAGTTGCGTGCCAAGGGTATGTACAAAAAGAGCGTCTGCATCACTTTCTGTACCACGTAGCCCAAAGTTGACGTGTACCATAACAAAGGGCAGTTGCATCTCTTCCAGCAGATAGGCCATACATACCGAATCCTTGCCGCCACTTATAGCAAGACCTATTTGGTCAAGTTTATCAAGTAGTTGGTGTTTTGCTATGAATGATTTTACGGTTTGGAGCACGATGTTTGTAATCAATAAAGTAACAAACATAAAGTTAATTTTGCGACCTTCATACATGCTCAAAGCTGCATTTACATACGTTTTTCTACTTTTTGGTCTGTTGACACAGGCACAAGCACCTGTGAGCAAGCAAACCAAGATAGAAATACTCCGTACAGACGAGTTGGTTTACAACCAAGATAGAGGCCTGTACCAAATATGTAAGGGCAATGTGCAATTCAAGCAGGGTTCCATGCTAATGGATTGTGATAGTGCATATTTCTACGAAGAAGTAAACAAGATAGAGGCTTTTGGCAAGATCCACATTCGCCAAAGAGACACCGTTGACTTGCGGGGCAATTACTTGGAGTATGATGGAGATACACGGCTAGCTAAAGTAAGCGAAGATGTGAGGTTTACGGATGGCAAAATGATACTTACAACGGACCAATTGAACTACGACATGGTAGAAAAGATAGGTTACTATACTACCGGCGGTACAACAGTGAATGGGGAAGATAAACTCTACAGTAGACGTGGTACGTATTACTCCAGAAGCAAGAACTTGTTTTTCAAAGATTCTGTGCGACTTACCAATCCTGAGTACACAATGGATAGTGACACATTAAAGTACAATACCATCACCAAATTAGCCACCTTCTTAGGCCCTACCTACATACGCAGTGAGGAAAATGTGATTTATTGTCAATACGGATGGTACAACACCCAGACCAACACATCGCAGTTCAGCCAAGGAGCATACATAGAAGGCACGGACAATAAGCTAATAGCAGATAGTATGATGTATTTCAGAAATAGTGGACTTGGCGAAGCCTTTGGCAACATAAAGTTGATAGATACATTGGAGGAAATCACGATAACCGGACAATATGGGAAGTATGATCGGCGGAATAAGACAACACTCATTACGGGTGAGCCAATGGCGATCAAAAACATGGACGGCGACTCTTTTTACCTCAAAGCAGATACTTTCATTGATCAAGCAGATACATCTTTGGGTCAGAAAAGAGTACTTCACGCGTTTAGAGCAGTACGTGCTTACAAGAGTGATTTGCAAGCTATTTCTGATTCTATGGTCTACAATTTTACGGATAGTACCATCGGGTTTTATACCAACCCAATCTTATGGACGGATAGCAATCAAATAACGGGAGATACCATCATTGTTTTTCGTAACCTCGATGGGCTCGAAAGGCTCGAAGCCTACAAAAATGGGTTTGTGGTAGAAAAAGACCCGAACGGCCTTTACAATCAAATAAAAGGAAAATATTTGGAAGCGTTCTTTATTAAAGGGAGTATTGATAAAGTAGAGGTGGATGGGAATGGTCAAAGCGTCTATTATGCCCGCGAGGATAGCACACAGTATAGTGGTGTCAATGACGTCATATGCGGACGGATGACAATAAACATTGATACCGTAAATCGTATACGTAGCATTGTGTTTAAGAATAAACCAAAAGCTACTTTCTCACCGCTAGAAACATTTCCCAAAGCAAAAAGCCGTTTAGTTGGTTTTAGATGGAACGCAGCGTTGCGTCCACAAAAATTTCATTTTTTAAATTAATATACCTTTGCACCTTATGTCAAACATAGCATTACCGAAATTCAAGTCAGCTTCTGATTTCAGTCGCGAACTAAGAACTAACGTAGAGAAGTATTTCAGAGAATCAAAAATCTCCAAATTTGCAACACCTTCTCTCAAGGTGAAAGCAGTTATTTTGCTTGTTAGTTTCTTTGGATCCTATGCCGCTATTATGCTTTCAGGAATGTCTGTATGGACTTTACTGATTTTATGTGGTGGGATGGGTCTTGCCAAGGCTGGAATTGGCATGGGACTAATGCATGATGCAAATCATGGTTCGTTCTCAAAAAACAAAACAGTCAACAAAATATTTGGGCATACCGCAGATATACTTGGTGTGAGCTCTAGCAACTGGATAAACCAGCACAATAGACTTCACCATACCTACACAAACATCTACGAGCATGAT
Source organism: uncultured bacterium (assembly GCA_963932895.1). Classification (GTDB taxonomy): domain Bacteria; phylum Bacteroidota; class Bacteroidia; order NS11-12g; family UBA9320; genus UBA9320. Next base: position 8,104 of record CAWVTO010000003.1, on the reverse strand, counting down.
GAGGATGTACACGGAAAAGGTTTGTTCCGTTTTACCAAAGACGCTCCACGAAACAAAATCCATAAGTTTCAGCACGTATACTGGGCATTTTTTTATGGCTTCTTAACACTGGGTTGGTTTTTTGCTGATTTCACAAAGTACAAAGAGTACAGAAGAAAAGGTCTGAACAAAGCACAGGGGATACAGATTGTCAAAGAATATACCGAGATGGTATTCTTCAAGGTCATTTTTGTAACCTATATGCTAGTGCTACCTATGATTTTCTTAGACGTTGCTTTTTGGCAAGTATTAATCGGATTTTTTGTCGTAGAGTTTGTAGCAGGATGGGTGCTCGCAGTGATATTCTCACTTGCACACGTAGTGGACAAGTTTGATCTATCTAACCATGATAAATTTAACGGTACTTCGGAAGATGAATGGACGGTACACCAAATACACAATACCTTTGATTTTGCAGTGAAAAACAAAGCATTAACATGGTACTGTGGAGGGTTAAACTACCAAGTGATACATCACTTATTCCCCAACATATCACACGCTCATTACCCAAAGCTATATGATATAGTGAAAGAAACAGCGAGCAAGCACGGTATCAACTACCAAGAGTTTACCACTTTTAGAGAAGCACTTGTTTCTCATGTTGTGTTCCTACGAAAATTAGGAAGTCCTAAGTTGGCTTTGTAAGCCGTACTAATTTGCAAACACTTACGTTTATAAGTAAGTACCTCATACTTCTTGATATGCAGGCATTTATAGTCTCTTTTGTAGCTAGGTACAGAATTTGGGATGAGATTAATAAAAATGCTAAGAAATACAGTTATAGTAGTTTTACTACTTACTACGTCAAACTTATTTGCTCCCCCTAGCAGCAATAATCATACGCACAGTGGTACGTGGGCGGAGACCACGTTTGATTCATTGAGTGTCGACGATCGTTTGGCTCAATTATTTATGATTGAGGTACGACCTACATACGGTCCCAAACACCTTGCTAACGTGGAACGTACAATCAAAGAACACAAGGTTGGTGGGGTTATATTTTTCAAAGGGAACCCAACAGAACAAGTAAAACTTACCAATAAATTTCAGGAAATGAGCAATACCAAAATGCTCGTAGCGATAGACGGTGAGTGGGGTCTTGCCATGCGTTTGTCCAATACTATTTCATACCCATATCAACTGGGTTTGGGGAGTATTCAAAATGAAAAAATAATTTATGACATGGGAAAAGAGATAGGTCGCCAGTGCAAACGTATAGGCGTTCATGTCAATTTTGCTCCAGTTATTGATGTCAACAACAACCCCAATAATCCTGTAATAAATTACCGCTCTTTTGGTGAAGACCCAGATAACGTATCTACTAAGGGATGGGCATATGCCAGTGGTATGCAAGATGCGGGTATTATTGCCTGTGCAAAGCATTTTCCCGGTCACGGAGATACTGACGTAGACTCGCACAAAGATTTGCCGGTGATAAACCATAGTATGGAACGCTTGCGTGAGGTGGAGTTTAAACCTTTCGAATACCTTACCCGTAAGGGTGTTATGTCGGTGATGACAGCACACTTATACATTCCTGCTATAGACGCAAGGAAAAACATAGCCGTGAGTATTTCAGACAAGGCTATTAACGGTATACTAAGAAGAGAAATGGGCTTTACAGGTCTTTCATTTACTGATGCACTCAATATGCAAGGTGTTGCCAAATATCATACAGATGGTGAGCTCGAGTTAAAAGCATTGATGGCAGGAAACGACATTTTACTTTCTCCCGGCGATATTCCTAAAGCTATTAGCTTAATGAAGAAAGCCATGGCGGATGGCAGACTTAGCGAAGACTATGTATGGAATAAGGTATTGAAAGTACTGAACTACAAACACGCTATGGGTTTACACGAGTTTGAGCCAATAAACGAATATGGAATAGAAGAAGACTTGAACAATACTGGGGCAAAACACGTAAACTATAAGTTGGTAGAACAGACGATGTGCTTAGCCAAAGATGATAACAGCCTAGTTCCAATCGATCCAAAAAACAACCAAAAAATTCTGTCTATCGCCATAGGTGATGGGAGCAAAACCAGGTTTCAGCAAGAGCTGATGTCCATGGGAAATGTACAGAGCACAAGCATTAGTAAAAACGCATCTGCTATTCAATTTTCTAATCTCAAAAGTCAAATGGCGAATTATGACTTGATCATAGTATCCCTGCATAAAACCAGTAAGTATCCACCAAACTTTGGGGTTACTGCCACATCAGCAAATTTCATTTCTGAAATAGGAGCGATGAACAACACCTTGCTTGTCAATTTTGGTAATCCGTATAACCTCAAGAAATTTACAATTCAGAATAGCGTATTGTTAGCATACGAGGATCAAGAAGCACATCAAATAAAAGCAGCACAAGCGGTATTTGGTGTTATAGGCATCAATGGAACACTGCCAGTCACCGTTGGTACTGAATATATCGCTAAAATGGGTGTAACCACAGTGCCAATAAGGGAATTAGAATCTAGTATACCAGAGGAAGTGGGTATGAGTAGTAGTCGACTTAGTAAAATAGATAAAATAGCTCAAGGAGCAGTGAATAGCGGTGCAACTCCTGGCTGCCAAGTACTTGTTGCCAAAGGCGGAAGAATAGTGTACAACAAGAGTTTTGGTAAGCACACCTTTAATAGTAAACAGAATGTACAAAACTCAGATTTATATGACCTAGCTAGCCTAACCAAAGTAGCTGCTACTACGGTTACGCTTATGAAACTAGAAGAAGAAGGTCAGCTATCTTTGGATGATAAAATGGTCAAATACTTACCGGAGTTAGCCACTACCAATAAGTTACATATGACTATTAAAATGGTGCTAGAACACAAAGCAGGATTGAAAGATTGGATACCGTTTTATGCTGAAACTACAAATGATATCAATATATACGACTCGGTGTACTCCAAAGTGCCTACAGAATTGCATACTGTTTTTGTTGGTAACGGTTTGTATATGCTCGGCACCTATAAAGAACGAATTATGCAACAAATTTATGACTCTGAAGTAGGTACAGTAAACAAATACAAGTACAGCGACTTGGGCATGATTCTTATGAAGGAACTCATAGAACGTGTAACTGGAACAGATTTTCAAGATTACGTAGATGCGGCATATTTCAAGCCAATGGGGATTAGTAGACTCACTTTTTTACCATTAGACAAATTTGATAAAGCAGAAATAGTACCTACTTCGTTGAGTCCAGATATGCGTCAAGGATTGGTACACGGTATGGTGCACGACCCAGGGGCGGCCATGCTAGGTGGTGTAAGTGGTCATGCTGGACTATTCGGCAATGCGGAATCTCTTGCAGTACTTATGCAGATGTTACTCAATGGCGGTACGTATAACAATATTCAATACCTGAAACCAGAGACTATTTCTAAATTCACCGCAAAACAAGCACGTGATTCGCGTAGAGGTATAGGATGGGATAAGCCTGAGATGAATAGAAAAAAAGGGAACCCCGCATCTGATTTAGCCTCGGCAAATTGTTTTGGACACACCGGTTTCACAGGTACAATGATATGGGCAGATCCAGACTATGACTTGGTTTACGTATTTTTGAGTAACAGAGTGTACCCTACGCAAGACAATCGAAAACTGATACGTATGGGGGTAAGAACCAACATTATGGATGTGATTTATAACAGTTTTCTTCTCCCATAGGGTTTTGGCATTATTATTGGAGAACAAGAACAAATAACATTAACAACCAACAATACAGAAAAATGAAAAAACTTATTCTATCCGCCCTAGTACTATTCTCTATGTCATCGTGTGACGAGATATTAGATGTTCTTGCTTCTACCGGAGGCACTGGCATACCAGGCATATCGCAAAACGAAGCCGCTTCTGGTTTGAAGCAAGCTTTAGAAAAGGGAGTACTTACCGGCACATCGTTCTTAGGAAAGAAAGATGGTTTCCTAAAAAATGCAGCGTACAAAATACTAATGCCTGCTGAGGTGCAAGATGCCGTAACTAAGATAAGAGCTAATCCTATCACCAATGCACTGGCTGGCCCATACTTGGGAAAAGTTGAAGTTGCTATGAATGCCGGTGCAGAAAATGCAATGGCAGAAGCAAAGCCAATCTTTATTAACGCTATTAAATCGATGAGTATTAGTGATGCCATAGGAATTGTAACTGGAGGAGAAGGAGCAGGTACTGCATACTTGCAGCGTGCAACTTCTGCAAACCTAAGAAGTAAGTTTACCCCGGTAATCACAAAGTCTTTGGAGAACGTAAATATCAATGATCCGTGGAAAAAAGTAACTACCGCCTATAACAGAGTAATGGGCAAAAGTGTAAAGACAGATCTAAATGCATATGTTACCAATAAGGCAATGACAGCACTTTTCAGCCAAGTAAAGCAAGAAGAGGATAAGATACGTGCAAATCCTGTAGCTCGTACTACAGACCTGCTTAAAAAGGTATTTGGCTACGCCGATGCTCAGAAGTAATCATACAACAAATTCACCAAAAAAGCACTCGCTATTAGCGGGTGCTTTTTTGGTGCTGGTCATTGTAGGAGCCAAGATAGATTTAGACCTAGGTGGTCTAGTTTCATTCACATTACAAACATTGTTTTTGGGTCTGGCATATTATTATCTTCCTACGCTGTGGAGCTTATTCTTGGTGCTAAGTTACCTTGCCCTTGGTGCTGTTGGTATTCCTGTTTTCAATGGAGGAGTTGGGTGGAATTATTTTGTCTCTTGGCCTTTGGGTTTCTTTATAGGCTTTGTGTTGGCAGCCGCAGTCCCATCTCCATCGTCAAATGGACTTATGCCTGCTTTGAGCTTCTTTTTGAAAATCCATGTAGTGATCGCAATAGCAGGTATAGTAGGTGTTGCCCGTTATGGTGGTTCGTATAGTTCTGCCTTAGAAACAGCAATAGACATACTCCCTGGAGCAGTAATAAAAAGTGCTGCTGCTGCTCTTATCGTATTTGGAATGGACCGCTGGTATAAGCGGAAAGATACGTTATGATTTGAGAACGTAGCTACGCTCAAACTTATTGGTAGGCGTTATTCCAGAAGATTCTTGCACCACGGCATTTTGATCTGAAAGAGGTGTTGTTATCTCTTTCCTACGTAAGCTCACGTATTGATCAAACGTAATTTTTGTTCTGTTTGTGAGGTGCTTATCAGTCTGCCAAGAGGCTGTTTTGTCATAATATCCCGTTTGTACTTTTCCTGAAAACACTTTCGCCTTAGAACCACTTCCGTAGGCTAGGAATAAAAGTGTGTTGTCTTGCAAATTGCTTGCAGACGCACAAAAACTGACTAAGCTAAGAAAGATACTCGCTGTATATAGATTTCCCATATCAGAAGACAAGTTGTCTCCGGCGGCTACCTTATTTTGTACCCAGTCCTTGTAGTATTTGCTTTTGGAGAAGAGCTTATTGATTTGTTCATCTTGTGTGTCTAGCAAATTTTCTTCACAAATGGTTTCAAAAGTGTTTGTGTCCTTAAGTTCTTGTTGCAGCAATGGTGCTACTATTCGTCTGCCGTGGTAGGCGTAGGGAAGATGAAAAATGAGGTGGTCGTAGTCATTGAGTAACTCCTCTGCTTTGAAATGCTCCCAAGCTTCTGTTATTCTATCTTGATATACAGCATTAGAAAGCTGCCCATCAAATATGGGCTTCTCATCGTGTATCTCCATCATTTGGTTATTGATTTTCTGATAGCGTATAGGCTTAAAAAAATCGTGCTCATTTTTCACAGAAACACCCCATTTTTCGGATAGCGATACCAAAGCAGGATTTTTAGCTAATAACATGGCTACAGCTCCTGCACCTTGCGTGTATTCTCCCGGTGAGTCCAAGTCGTAGTTGGCTATATCTGCGGCAACGACTATGGCTACTTTATCGGGATTAGCATAGAGATAGTACAGCGAGTTATGCATGGCATCTACAGCACCTATACAGGCAAACGTCATATCAATTACGTCTATATGATTTATGCCAGTGGTGTCTATTCCTTTATTTTCAAAATAGCGATGTACAATGTGATGAACGTATGTGCCTATTGGCTTGGAACCGTCTATACTGCTTTCTGTGCCCACATAGATACGACCGATGTCCTGCGGCTTCACATCTGGATTTTGCTCGAGGAGCTGTATCACTGAGCCAGCAGCTAAGGTTACTACGTCCTCGTCTACATCGCATACAGACATGTTTCTTAATCCAAGACCGTGTATTAGTTTAGCGGGCTCTATATCGCGAGCATTGGCAAGGTGCTCTATGGGTAGATAGAGGGAAGGTGCCTTAAGGGCTAAATCCTGTATTCCAAAAGTGTCATTCATGTTTTTTTAAGGAAGTCTATAAGTGAGTGCGTTAATACTCATGCCGGCACCTACAGATGCTAGAATGAGGACTTGGTTGGAAGCAAACGTATGGTTGGTTAAATGCCCCTTGTCAATCATATCATATAGTATAGGAACTGTTGCAACCGAATTATTGCCCATTTTTTCTAGAATTAGCGGCATTTTATTTTTGGGCATCTCATCATATCCGTAGAGAGAGTATAATCTGTTTCCTATGGCAACATCCATTTTTTCGTTTGCTTGATGTATTAGTATTTGAGAAACGTTCTTTAGGTCTATTTTGCTTTTATCTAGACAGGATTTTATTGCTTTGGGCACTTCTAATAGTGCATAGTTGTATATTTTTCTACCATTCATTTTGATGTAGAGGTCCTTATTTCCTTGTTTTCCGTAGGTTGGCCCCATGTTAAGGTAATTGAGGTCTGCACCTGCATGTGTCAAATTACTATGGGCTATTATTCCAATTTCTTTTTCTGACTCTACAGCCGAAAGCACAACTGCACCCGCACCGTCAGAAAATATCATAGAATCGCGATCGCTTGGATCCACATTGCGAGAGAGGCTTTCAGTACCAACGACTAAGCAAGTTTTCGCGTAACCACTTTTGATATACACGTCTGCTTGTATCATAGCTTGTACCCAACCTGGGCAGCCGAATATGATATCATAACCCACGCAGGAAGGGGCTTTTATGCCCAGCTTGTTTTTTACCTTAGCGGCCAGGCTAGGCATCATTTCTGGTGTACTTGTGCCGTGTCGGGTATCACCAAAATTATGAGCTACGATAATTTGATCAATAGATTCTTTGTCTATTCCAGCGTCAGCAATGGCTTTTTCTGCAGCTAGGGTAGCCATGTCAGAAGATTGCATTTCGGTAGGCATGTACCTACGCTCTCTTATTCCTGTTATATCATAGAATTTTTGAATTATTTCTGAGCTGCTCGTAGCAAAAGGTGTCCCGTCTTCATTGTGAAAAGAACTCTTCTCGAAATGACTGTTTTTGACGTGCTCCGAAGGCAGGTAGTGGCCAGAGCCTGTTATAACTGATCTAATCTGTGACATAATACAGAGACAAATAGCCTATTTTTTATTGTATTGGTGTGTCAATTATTTTATTATATTTACGATTTATAATCAAGTAGTTTAAATTTAATAATCTGATTTAAAGCAATTTGAAGACTATATTGTGTTAACTATAAATAATATATTGGCTACGGATATTGTAGGCGACTAGAAATGTCCGTTCGAATGAAACATTTTACTTTGCTTGTGAGGCAAGGGATGTCACGTTTGGTTGCCTTACAACTTTCGAGGATATATTGAATAAGCGAGTTCCTTACGAGGTATTTGATTATGCATAATGTAGATACAAGGTATTCCCTTGCGACTGGGTAGTCATGCTTCAGCCCAAAGGAAAGTGAGTAGGGGATAACGGAAATAGAAATACAACTAAGATTGCTGAAATGGAGCCGTCAGATACTCCATAGAAAAGAGCACTCAATTTTAGTTTATTAATAGAATAGTAAGGTTATCGGAGTAAGCAAATGAGTGCTTTATTACACAGCGAAGACAATGCCTACGCTGTTTTTGACCGTTTAATTATTATGGTGTATTTATGACTTAAAGAATAAACAGTTTTGGAATGAGTTTATTTTCATTTGTGTACACTAAAATAATAAAACAAAAAAAATGAAACATTTAAAATTAAACAAGTTCGCTTTATTACTAGTCTGCTTAT
>CAWVTO010000002.1:0-24632 GCA_963932895.1 uncultured bacterium | reverse complement strand
AGTCTAGGGCCTGATGCATATTTGCTTATTTGGGCAGATGACGATGACGAAGACGGACCGCTGCATACCAATTTTAAACTTGCATCTGGCGGTGAAGCGATATACTTGTCCTACCAAGGAGAGGTGGTAGACGAAATCACCTTTGGTGGTCAGACTACAGACTTTACCAGCGGCAGATACCCGAACGGCACAGGACCTTTCGTACTTATGGAAGCTACTCCAGCAGCTTTTAATAATGGGCAGAGAGTAAGCATTGCCGGTCTTGATAAGCCTACCTTTAGCATATTCCCAAATCCTTTGACCGGAAGATTCTACGTAGAATCTGATATGAATGGAACAGCTATTTTAATGAACGCACAAGGCCAGACTGTTCTGACCACAAAAATCAATAAAGGAGTGAATGTATTGGATGCTTTTCTCCTAGCAAGTGGTATGTATTTTTTCAGCATCAGAAATGAGATAAGCGTAGTCTCTAAAAAAATAATCAAACAATGAAATCAATAACACTACTGGTAGGTTTGGTCCTATCTATATCCTCATTTGCTCAGTCTTTTAAGTCGTTCACAGATGCAGATGGATTGCCATCTAATAATGTACTATGTGCATCTTCGGACCAAGAAGGAACTATGTGGTTTGGTACACAGAACGGTATTGCTACATACGATGGCAGCACTTGGGAGGTTATGACTACCACTACGCATCCAGGTTTAGCCAACAATAATGTGTCGTCTATTTTAGTTACCAAAGATGGCAATGTATGGGCAGCAGGAGACTTTGGAGCGAGTTTCTATAACGGTGCTAATTGGACTACCTACAAAGCCATAGATGGCCTAGGAAGCAGCAGAGTAACCAATATTTCTGAAATGAAAAACGGAGATATCTGGCTCAGTGATTTCAATGGAGCTACACACTATGATGGTACTGCATTTACAGCTTATAAGGCTGCAGATGGGCTGCCCTTTGGAGGTGCAGAGGATGTGCTTGAAGCAGATAATGGAGCTATTATATTAGCCACAGGTTTAGGTGGTGTTGCCGTTTTTAACGGTGTTGATTTTAAGATGGTGACAGAAGAAGATGGATTGGTAAGTGATAATACTACTGCCTTGCTCAAGGATAAAGACGGCAATATATGGGTAGGAACGTCTGACGGTGTATCCGTTTTTGATGATACAATGAAGTGGATGACCAATCATACTAGAATGTACACCATGCCGCAGCCAGACACGTTGAATCCTGTAGAAGATCTAGCAATGGACTCAGAAGGAAATATTTGGTCGGGCATCTATGTAGACTACCTAGTTACGGTAGGTGGAGTTGCTAAATTTGATGGGAATGCTTGGACAGATTATGACGAAGAGGAAGGAGTAGTAGGGCCAACTATACGTGCTATTACTGTAGATGAAAAAGATAATATATGGGTGACTACCAGCTCTGGTATTACCAGAATAGCCTTTGGTTCAGCGTCTGTAGACAGATTAGTGCAAAAGAATGTGTCAGTCTATCCTAATCCAGCAGAAAACAAAGTACACATCAATTTAGGGGTGGTCTCAGAGCCAGTAGCCCTTCAGCTTATCAATGCAATAGGTGCAGTAGTATTGGAGAGAAAAGGAATAGTTGATAGCAATGTTAGCGTAGATATATCTGAGTTCCAATCAGGAGTATATACTCTGTATGTAGCAGGTGCTACACAAAGGGTTGTGGTGCTGTAGTATATAACCTCCTATTATGCGTGCCCAATCGCAGTACCCTATTATTCTTATTGCAACCCAAAGGGTATCGCTCAATCGATCTGCTTTCAGCTCATTCTAGCGAGAGTCGTACATTTTTACTATCCCAAGGCAATTGCAAATGAGTTCAACTATTCATTTATAATAATATAAATTCGCCTGATGTCAAACTTCATTGTCAAATCCCAAGAGCAGTATCAGGAATTATATAAAGCAAGCACAGAAAACCCAGAAAAATTTTGGGGAGATTTTGCCGAGCAGGAGTTTATATGGCATAAGAAGTGGGACAAGGTGCTGGACTATAGCCTAAGTCCCAACGCAGATGAGTTAGCAGTAAGGTGGTTTGAAGGAGCACAACTGAACATCACAGAAAACTGCATAGACAGACATTTGGCTACTAAAGGAGAGCAGACGGCTATCATCTTTGAGGCTAATGATCCCAATGAAAAACCACTGCATATCACCTACAACGAACTGGCTAAAAATGTAAATAAAACTGCCAATATGCTAAAGGCTAATGGGGCAAAAAAGGGAGATAGAATCTGCCTCTATATGCCGATGACGCCTGAGCTAGCGTATGCTGTATTAGCTTGTGCCCGCATTGGTGCGGTACACTCGGTTGTGTTTGCAGGATTTAGTGCTAAAAGCCTGAGCGATAGAATAATGGATGCCAAGTGCAATGTGCTAATCACAGCAGATGGCGGATACAGAGGCAGCAAGATAACTCCACTAAAAGAGATAGCAGACGAGGCTCTGATGAGTTGCGACTGCGTAGATAAAGTGATAGTACTAAACCGTAGCAATAGCAAGATAGCGATGGAATACGGGCGTGATGTGTGGTGGCAAGATGAGTTTGCAAAGGCGAGTGATGTATGCCCTGCAGAAGTGATGGATGCAGAGGACATGCTCTTCATACTCTATACCAGTGGAAGTACAGGTAAGCCCAAAGGAATGGTGCATACCTGCGGTGGATATATGGTATATGCCAACTATAGTTTTCGGAATGTATTTCAATACGAGGATGGCGACATCTACTGGTGTACTGCCGATATTGGTTGGATAACGGGCCATAGTTATATCCTATATGGTCCACTAAGTGCAGGTGCTACTACGGTAATGTTTGAAGGTGTACCGAGTTACCCAGATATGGGTCGTTTTTGGGAAATAGTAGAAAAACACAAGGTCAATATATTTTACACTGCTCCTACGGCCATTCGTTCGTTGGCTATGTGTGATATAGATCTGGTGACCAAGTACGACCTAAGTAGTCTTAAAACACTAGGAACGGTAGGAGAACCAATCAATCTAGAAGCATGGGAATGGTATGACCAACACATCGGTAAGAGCAATTGCCCGATAGTAGATACGTGGTGGCAAACAGAGACGGGTGGAATCATGATTTCTAGTCTGGCAGGTGTGACCAAGGATATCCCCACGTATGCCACGCTGCCACTGCCTGGGGTACAGCCGTGCCTAATGGACGAAAATGGCCATGAGATAACTGGAGCAGATGCTGAAGGAAGACTTTGTATTAAATATCCGTGGCCGAGTATGGCAAGAACGATATACGGAGACCATCAGCGGTATGCTGACACTTACTTTAGCTCGTTTACAGGTATGTATTTCACCGGAGACGGTGCCAAAAGAGATGCCAAAGGCAACTATAGAATAACGGGTAGGGTAGACGATATAGTGATAGTAAGTGGTCATAACTTGGGTACTGCAGAAATAGAAAATGTGATAAACGAACATCCCAACGTGGCAGAGAGTGCTGTAGTAGGATACCCACACGCTATAAAAGGGAATAGTATTTATGCGTTTATAACACTCAAGGGGAATAGTTTAGAAGAATCAGTGGCCAGAGAGATAAAGGAGTTGGTAGCTAAGACACTAGGACCAATATGCAAACCAGAAAAAATACAAATCACTACTGGTTTACCAAAAACAAGAAGTGGTAAAATAATGCGTAGAATACTGCGTAAAGTAGCAGCTGGCGAGTCTGAAAACCTTGGAGATGTTTCTACACTGCTCAATCCAGAATGTGTGGAAGATGTGATAAAAGGGAGAGGATAGCCTACTTATCGAGAAGGTATCACTCCGCTTCCACAGTCTTTTTAGACTTGCGGTAAGTGAAAGAAGTAAAAATGTTTCTACGAGCAAAACGCTGCATTTTGTCTGCATTTACGAGCTTAGAAAACAAGGTCTTGTTCACCCCAAAGTATTCGTAGGTAGATCCATCGGTAAATGATATTTCCAAGAGCATACTCTTATGCTGCATATCATCAATGAAAGCATTTTCTATGGTATTTGTGTATTCTTCTAGCCCTTTGGCTATGTTGTCAGGAGCTATACTTTGTAAGAATGCATAGCCATCTGTAATCTGGCGGCTCATTTCTTCGGCTTCTTCTTTTCTGGTATCGTCAGCAGTATGCTTATCTGGATGCCACTCTTTTACCAAGTTGCGGTATGATTTTTTTAGCTCTGCAAGGTCTATGTCTCCTTCTACGTTGAATAGCTTTTTGTACTGATTGATGCGTTTCATTACTTTTTGGTTATGCGGGTGCAAAGGTACTGCTTTATTATATAGGTAGTATACAGCATAGGGTTTGTATATCAGAAGTGATTTCTTACCCTTCTATTATAAAAATAGTAGGCTTCTTGTGTAGCTCTATTTCACGCGGTTTCCATTGAGATACGGGCTTAGATATAATGGTTTCCTTCCCTTCTTTTTCGAGGTCTACAGCCACACATAGTTTGGTGTCGTTTTGTAGATTTTTAATTAAAAACTCTAAAAACGGATTGTTTCGGTATGGGGCTTCCATAAAAATCTGGGATGCTTTACGCGAGCGATTTTCCATTTCCTTCAGAGCTTTTACCCGCTCACGAGTATCTAGGGGAAGGTATCCGTTGAATTTAAAATTTTGACCATTGAATCCACTTGCCATAAGAGCAAGGAAGAGGGAAGAACTGCCTGCCAATGGTATTACAGGAATACCTTTGGTATGTGCATACTTAGCCACTTCGCTACCGGGATCTGCTATTGCAGGTAGTCCCGCTTCTGAAAGAACACCTATGGAGTGCTTCTCTATGTGCTCATGAAAAAACAGCTTGAATCCGACATAGTTATTGTGCTTATCCAGCTCTACGAATACAAAGTCGTTTTGGTGCGTAGGATGCTCTATAGCCTTGAGAAACGCACGAGCCGTTTTCTCTTTTTCTACTATGAAATGGGTGATTTTATAGGTTTGTTCTATGGTACGCTTAGGTAGGTACTCTTTATCAAATTCACCAATAAAATTGGGTATCATGTATACTGCTGTGCTCACCTTGCAATATTACGGCGAAAAGTTCCGTTATTCGAAATATGAAACTTTTATAAGGCTAAAAATCACTAAGTTAATATGAAACTGAAATTATCTCCAAATACAATACGGAATACAATCCTTATTCTTCTTGCCAGCTTGAGTTATACCATGTATGCTCAGAGCGTTTCTCCCTATGATCGGTTATACTGGAAGAGGTATACTACATTTAGCTATAGGCCCTATAACTTGCAGCTACCAGTAGCTTATTTGAAACAATCAGACTACGTACTGGAGAGAGGGATAACGCAGTATACTACTCAAACGCAAAAATTTAAGGATAACGGTAAAGCCAAAAAAGTAAGACAGTACCGTGCTTTTGGTTTTGATGATAAAGGTAGGTGTATAAGTCTAAGTGGAGGCAAAATAGGTAAGCCAATCAAATGGTCCCATGTATATAAGTACAATGACAAGGACTACATGTATATCCTAGAATCTAAGAATAAGAAGGGTGAAATAGCAGAAGTGCAGCAACATAATTACTATAAAGACCAGCCTGGATTATATGATTTTGTAAAAATAAATGGTAAAGGAGATACATTAGAATACACGATTCGTGAACCGATAGATAGTATTACCAATACGTCGTATGACAGGTATTATAAAAAAGGAAAGCTAAAATATACGTGGTATAGTGAGTACTATCCAGATGGTCAGCAGAAGAGAACTACAGCTACCGATGGCAAAGGCAAGGTGCAGTATGTATGGAATTTTGAATGTGATGCTAACGGCATAGAGATTGCCAAGCATAAAGATACCTCCAAGCTATGTGTGAGCAGGGAGTACGATAAAGACAGTACCCTCACCAAAGTAAGTCTGGCTGTAGATGAAAAGGGCGAATTGTATAAAACAGTTGAGAAGCGGAATAAATTTAAGAAGCAACTCGCTACAATACGGACCAATGAAACAAAGGGTTACAAAGAAAGTGAATACACGAATACGTATGCGAGTGATGGCCAGACTATACTCTCCCACGACTACAAGTCCTACTACAAAGGCAAGTTATGGTATAGTACACAAACAGCGTATGACACCAATGGCAATAGGGTAGAGAAGTCGGTAAAAAATTATAAAAAAGGAGTCTTATATAAATCTACCAAAGGGACCTATCAGTTTGATAGTGAGAATAGACCTATAGTGTATAAATCTACATTGGAGAATGGTAAGCCTAGTAGCATAACTAAATTTGTGTATACTAAGTAAATTATACCCCTCTCAAAAACCCTACAACCACTTCATTAAAAATATGGGGTTGCTCTACATTCACTACATGACCACAGTCAGGTATCACGTGCAGTGTTGAGCTTTTATGGTCTTGCACTATTTTGGTAATGCTTGGCAAAAACATGTGGTCTTCTTCACCCATAATATAGAGAGTAGGAATACCCGCGTCTTTGAATCGAAAATACTTGAGCAGCGGATTAATCTCCGCTACCAGCGTAAACCAACGTTTAAATTCCTTTTGGTATAGCTTCTTAGCCTCATCAATAAACAGATTTCTGCTCTCTCTGTGACTCTTCTTTGGCATTATTATATGAGCAAAGAATCGGTAGAGCAGCAGATACGGCACAACAGACTTTAGCAGTACCCCCAGACGCATGAGTACTTGCCCTCGGGCATTCATTTTCATGATAGCACCGCCCATTATCATACTGAGAGCACGGTCGGGAAACCGCTCTGTTATCTCACGTATTACAATTGTACCTAGTGAGATGCCTACCCAATGGGTCGTCTTTATCTCCAAGTGATCCAGTACTTCAATGACTTCATCGCCTATATTATCAAAACGATAGCGTTTTAGTTTTTCATAGATAGGCTTCTTAGATTTTCCGTGTCCACGCAGGTCTATGAGCAACACATTGTAGTGTTTTTGAAATGCACGCACTTGTTTATACCAGATGCTACTGCTGCCACCAGCTCCATGTATGAAGGTGACCCATTGGCCATCGCTGGAGTGTATATGTGTAGTATAATGAAGCACTTGTTTAGAAGTGGAACAAAGATAAGTTGAAAATGTGTCGTTTCACATATTGGCTAGTGATGTATTTTGGCATAACTATTCTTTCATTCTACTGCACAATACTTCTATCATTGTACCATGCAAGCACCTAAAGCTAAAAAAGTACCAAAGGAACTCAATATACACGGAGACACTAGAGTAGACGATTATTTTTGGCTCAATGAAAGAGAAGACCAGGAAGTGCTTGACTATCTGAATGCCGAAAATGCGTATACCAAAGACGTATTGAAGCCTACCGAAAAGCTACAGAATGATCTCTACGAGGAAATGGTAGGACGCATAAAAAAAGATGACGCTAGTGTGCCGTTTCGCAAGAGTGGGTACTGGTATTATACACGTTTTGAAGAAACAGGTGAATACCCAATCTATTGCCGCAAGCAAGGTGAGGGAAAGCTGGAAGACGCAGGTGCAGAGGAGATAGTGTTCAATGTAAATGAGATGGCCAAAGAGCATGCGTATTACCAATTAGGAAGCTACACGGTAAGTCCCAATAATGAACTGTGTGTTTACGCTGAGGATACCGTAAGTAGGAGGATTTACAATCTATACTTGAAAAACCTAAAGACAGGTGAAAAGCTAGAAATGGAAATTAAAGGAACTACTGGTGGAGCTACTTGGGCTGCAGATAATCAGACTATTTTCTATACGCTCAAAGATGAGACCACGTTGCGTAGCTACAAGATTATGTCCTATAATATTCTTACTAAAGAACATACCGAAAGATATATTGAGACGGATGACACCTTCAACTGTGGCGTATACAAAAGCAAAAGCCAGAAGTATATTGTAATAAGTAGTGGAGCGAGCATTACTTCAGAGTATCAAATACTTCTTGCTGATAAACCAGAGGATGCTTTCAAGCTTTTTCAGCCAAGAATACGTGGGTTGGAGTATGGCATTACACACTACCAAGACCGCTGGTACGTGGTTACCAATTGGGATGCTATTAATTTTAAACTAATGTATACAGATGAGTTACTGACCGAACGTACCCATTGGAAAGAAGTGATAGCACACAGAGAAGACACACTCCTAGAAGGGGTAGAACTCTTTGTAAATCATATGGTAATAGAAGAGCGAAGAAATGGACAAAATCATATTCGCATCATCAACCAAACTACACAAGGTGAGCACTATATGAAATTTGATTCTGAGACGTACGACTGTTGGAGCAGTACCAATCCAGAGTTTGATACAGAGACGCTTCGTTTTGGGTATACGAGTATGACCACGCCGAGCAGCGTTTACGATTACGATATGAATACCAAGGATAAGGTACTCCTTAAACAACAAGAAGTACTTGGTGGTTATGATGAAAGTAGCTACGGTAGCAAACGTATGTGGGCAACTGCTAGAGATGGGGCTAAAGTGCCATTAAGTGTGGTATATAAAAAAGAGCAAAGCGGAGAGACCGGAAACTTGCAAGCGGTACCAATGAATAGACCAACTCTGCTCTACGCATACGGATCATACGGACACTCATTAGACCCTTATTTTAGCTCTATCAGGCTGTCATTGCTAGATAGAGGTTTTGTGTATGTGATTGCTCACATACGCGGAGGAGAAGATTTGGGAAGGCAATGGTATGATGACGGAAAGCTGCTCAATAAGAAGAACACATTCTTTGATTACATAGATGCGGCAGACTACCTCATAGCCGAAGGTGTAACAAGTGCAGATAAATTGTATGCTCAAGGAGGAAGTGCTGGCGGGTTGCTGATGGGTGCAGTTATTAACTACCGTCCAGAGTTATGGAAAGGAGTGATAGCACAAGTACCATTTGTAGATGTGGTCACTACCATGCTAGATGATACTATACCGCTTACTACAGGCGAGTATGATGAATGGGGAAACCCAAACCAGGAGGAGTACTATCACTATATCAAAAGCTACTCACCGTATGATCAAGTAGAAGCTAAGGATTATCCCAATATGCTTATCACTACGGGTCTACACGATAGCCAAGTGCAGTACTGGGAACCCGCTAAATGGCTTGCCAAGCTACGCGACATGAAAACGGATGATAATATCCTCATAATGGATTGCAACATGGAAACAGGTCACGGTGGAGCTAGCGGACGTTTCGAAGCGTTGAAAGAAACAGCGAAGGACTTTGCTTTCTTATTTATGCTCGAGGGAATAAAAGAATAATTTTGCACCATGAAAAATAGCCTTGTCATACTGCTACTTTTAGTGAGTACATCACTCGTAGCACAGATAGAAACAGACCGTCCAGATTTTACCGAGAGTCCAAACGTGGTACCCAAAGGTGCTTTGCAAGTGGAGACAGGCTTTATTTTAGAGAATGATAAGCAAAGTCTTATAGGTCTAGGAGTACTAAATAATTTATCTGAAAGGAATATTACAGTAAATACAACTCTGCTCCGTTACGGACTGACGAACAACATAGAGTTAAGGTTTAATACTAGTTTTAATAATAATGGAGAAATATTTAATAGTGTCTTTACCGGTGGTCAAGATTTTACTTCTGACAGAGTAGGCTTCTCTTCTTCTTTCATAGGTTTCAAAACCAACCTATATAAAAATGATAAAATTAGTATTGGTTTCTTGGGCCACTTGTACATTCCTGAGCTAACATCTGGAGATTTTGCAAAAGCGAGCGGGCAGAAAATAGCCCCAGAATTTCTTGTTCCGCTCACATACGACATCACAAGTAGATTTGGAATAGCCATACAGTACGGGCTGAGTTGGGATGGCTTTACTCCTAATCCTACTACAAGCTACACCTTAGCACTGGGCTACGGTATAACCGAAAAATTGAGCTTCTATGTAGAGCCTTATGGGTTTCTCACTAATGCAGGAGAAGAACTGCACCTCATAAATGGTGGATTTACCTACCTAATAAATGATGATTTTCAAATTGATCTTACGGGTGGATTTGGCCTTAATGAGGCAGCACCAGATAATTTTGTAAATTGCGGAGCATCCTTTTTATTATTTAATAAATGAGAAATACAATACTGTTAGGCGTAGCACTAGTTTCCTTATTGGGTACTGCTTGTGATACTTCTAAGAAGTGGAAGCCAAACCAAGAGGTGGTGGCTGAAGGAGAAGAGTACACAACTCTTTCTGACTATGCCAAGCGAGTGATGAGGCACAGAGACAGCACAAGTGCTATGTTCCTTAGTGGAGCCAATGGGATATTACCAAAGAGTGATCTTTCTCCCACAGGGAAATTAAACTACTTCGCACCAGACGAGGTTTTTAGGGTAAAAGCAACCTTTGCACCAATACGAAATGGAGCGATTTTTGAAATGAAAACAAGTACAGATAGGTTGCCTGAATACAAACGATATGGCACACTCAGTTTCAAACTTGGCGATGCTGATCTAGCACTTACGCTCTACCAAAATGTGGAGCAACCAGATTATTTCTTTTGTCCATTTAAGGACCTTACCAATGCGAAATCTACCTATGGAGCAGGCCGGTATTTAGATTTTCAATTAGCAGATTTAGAAAACCCTATACTGGATTTTAACTATGCATACAATCCGTATTGTGCGTATAATAAGGAGTACTCATGTCCTATTCCGCCAGTAGAAAACCATTTAAATGTACCAATACCCGCAGGAGAAAAGAACTGGCATTAAGTCTGATAGGAATACATATTTTTGTAACATAAGCAATGGCTGAAAAAATACTAGTAATAGGGGCTTGCGGACAAGTGGGGACAGAGCTTGTAGAGAATCTACAAAAAATACACGGTGCCGCGAATGTAATAGCGAGTGACATTCGTACATCTGAGAATCCTGTATTTCAAAATGGCAATTTTGAAATACTCAATGTCTTGGATAAGACTCAAATAGCAAACAGTTTTGGTAAGCATAAGCCTACCATTGTATATCATCTTGCAGCTTTACTCAGTGCTACAGCAGAGGCAAATCCAAAGTTTGGATGGGAGCTCAATATGGACGGCACGTTCAATATTTTTGATGCGTGTCTTGAATACGGTGTGAAACGAATATTTTGGCCAAGTTCTATTGCTGTGTTTGGTCCTACTACCCCCCCTGTGCTCACACCACAGAGTACTATTTTGGAGCCCAATACGATCTATGGAATCACAAAACTTGCTGGCGAAAGATACTGCGAATACTATAATGCAAAGTACGGTTTGGATGTTCGTTCTATTCGGTATCCGGGTCTTATAGGTTGGAAATCGCTCCCAGGAGGAGGAACAACAGACTACGCAGTAGACATATTTCACCAAGCACTCAAAACAGGAAGCTATACATCATTTCTCAATGAGAGTACTACATTGCCTATGATGCATATGGAAGATGCAGTAAGAGCTACATTAGAAATCACCAACGCTCCAATGGATCAAATAAAGCTGAGAAGTAGCTACAACATAGCAGGCACATCCTTCAACCCTGAGGAGTTGGCTACAGAAATCAGAAAACACATTCCTGAGTTCACTCTGGAGTATGCTATTGATAGCCGCCAAAATATTGCAGACGGTTGGCCAGATAGTATTGATGATTCTGCGGCTAGACAAGACTGGGGTTGGAACGAAAAATATAACGTAGAAAAATTAGTAATCAATATGCTAGAAAACATACAGTCTGTTAGCATGTCCAATGTGTAAAAAGAAGAGATGAAGAGAATAATATTAGTTGTATTTGTGAGCATAGGTTTTATGCATGTCAATGCTCAAATAAACATGTTGAGCAATAACAAGCCACTTGGATATTTAAATCCAGCCTTTCAAAATTATGATACAGATAAAGGTGTAGTAAGCATCTCAGGGTTACTGAATCCATTTGTTGAGGAAGAAGTTCCTGTAGCGTACTTAGCCATAGGAGAGTATAAGATAACTGAAAATTTTAGAATCGGCTTGCACAGTGGCAGTACAGAAAACAGGCTCAGGTCGGTTAGTTCTACTATGCTTTATGGATCGTATAGATTAGAACTGGATAAAGGTAACTATCTGTCACTGGGTGTGGATATAGGAAGATACGCATACGCAATTAAAAGCAATGAATTCAATAAAGTCTTAGGGCCTAATAAATTTACCTTTGGTACGGATTCTAGCAGTGTAGGTGAGACTGTGGGTCTTGATTTTGGACTTGGATTTGCCTATGCATACAATGGATTTTTTGGGGGGTTGGATATAAGTAAGATGAATACTCCATCGGGATACCCATTCCCTGAGAACCAATATACATCATCTGGCGATTCGATGGTACAGTTTAAAGATACCACTATCAATTACTCTGAAGGCAATTTTCGTCCAGAACTGGGTATAAACCTTATGTACACTTGGAGTGCCAGCAAGAATGTTAGTATAACTCATTCTTTGCATGCTGCAAATATCAATGCAGCTGGCGTAGCGTATATTGCTTTACAAAATTTTGCAGAATTCAACAAACGACACAGTCTAGGTCTAGGTATTTTTAATAACGGAAGCACTGGATTTATTGCATCAGCTGGATTCGGATTTACAGAAAATATCAAGCTAGAAGTGACCAGTTTTATTCTGGATGATCTTAATTTCAATGAGCAATCACGGTTATACGAGAGCAGTGGTTACCAACCATCGCTAGAAGCTAATATACGCTTCGAATTTTAGCAGAGCTTAATATAGCTACCCTACAGATTTCATGTTCTGGGACTCTCCCAAAACATATACTCTTCATTAATAATCCAATAGATTGCCTATGGCAGTTGCGACCTTGTCAGCGTTTGGTAGCATCTCTTTTTCCAATGCGACATTGAGAGGTACAGCCGGTAGATCCAGCGAACCAACACATTTTACGGGTGCATCTAAGAACTGAAAACAATGCTCTTGTATTCTGCCAGCTATTGCTTGGGCAAAGGAGTTATTCAATGTTTCTTCTGTTAAGACCATCACTTTGCCATGCTTTTTTACGCTGGCATAGATAGATTCGTCATCACATGGGCTCAAGGTTCTCAAGTCAACTACTTCTACCTGACCAGGATAATTTTTGGCGGCATTGCTTGCCCACCATACACCCATTCCATAGGTTATTATGGATATGGTTTCTCCGTTTTCTAGAGCCTCATCGCTTGTTTCTAAATGTATGCGTGCTTTACCAAGGGGTATCACATAGTCTTTACTCGGTTCTATGCTTTTTGCTCCTTCGGTTCCGGGCACCTTACTCCAGTATATACCTTTGTGTTCAAACATAACTACAGGATTTGGATCATAGAAAGCAGCCTTCATAAGTCCTTTCATATCTGCAGCATTACTTGGGTAGACTATTTTTATACCTTTAATGGGAAGAATACTACTCTCATTGGTCCCACTATGGTATGGGCCGCCGCCGCCATAAGCCCCCGTTGGTACGCGTATAACACTTTGTATAGGAAACTTGCCTCCACTTAGGTAGCTACTCTTACTTAGTTCTGTTACAAGCTGGTTTACTCCCGGCCATATATAGTCGGCAAACT
The DNA here is from genome assembly GCA_963932895.1 of uncultured bacterium. GTDB lineage: Bacteria > Bacteroidota > Bacteroidia > NS11-12g > UBA9320 > UBA9320. The sequence goes on along the minus strand of CAWVTO010000002.1, from coordinate 11,091 downwards.
GTACTTCTACTATAGGCTTGCAACCTACGGCACTCATACCAGCAGTAGAGCCTATAATGTAGGCTTCTTGTATGGGTGTATTGAATACACGATGTGTTCCATGTTTTTGGGCTAAAGTAGCTGCTTCTCTAAAAACACCGCCGAGTCTATGACCTACATCTTGTCCATACAGCAACGCTTCGGGATGGTCTGTTAGGATTTCATCAACAGCGTGCAATGCAGCATCTACCATTATTATTATTTCGTTACCTGCTGGGCTTCTTTCTCCCACTTCTTCTGTAATGGGTGTTGGTGCGAGCACAAAATCAGTTACTGTATCTAGTGCAGGAGATTCGGCTGCAACGGCTCGTTCAAAGGCATCAGAAACGTGGGCAATTGCCTCTTCTTTCCATTGGTCTATGGTGCTTTGTTTGAACCCTTTTTCCAGTGCTTGCTCCAGCAAAAATATAAGCGGATCTTCTTTTTGGTCTTCTTCTAAATCATCACGGTACCACTCGCTTCGTACTCCACTCGTATGGTGCCCCAGTAGCGGCACTTTTGCGTGTAGCAGCATAGGCTTTTGATTCATACGAACCCACTTTATGGCTTTACCTACATCATTGTAGCTTTCTGCAAAATCACTACCATCGACTTTTCCCCTGCGTAAACCCTTAAATCCTGCAGCAAATTCATAGGCGTTCATTGCCCGCATCTCGTCTCCGCTTGCAGATATTCCCCAGTCATTATCTTGTACCAAGTACAAAATTGGTAGTTGGTGCAGTACAGCCATTTGCAACGCTTCTGCCACTTCTCCCTCGGTCATAGAGCCGTCCCCAATGGAACACACTACTATAGACCCATTTGTCCCTGGTTCGTTTAGCTTATTTTCTTTCAAATACTGCAAGCCGTGTGCTATACCAGTAGTTGGTATGGCTTGCATACCTGTGGCACTGCTTTGATGAGCTATTTTTGGTTTGTCTGCTCGCAGTAGCGAAGGATGGGAGTAGTACGTCCTGCCACCTGAGAAAGGGTCGTCTTTTTTTGCCAATAGTTGTAGCATGAGCTCATATGGACTTAATCCCATTCCCAACAGTATAGACTCATCGCGATAGTAGGGAGCTACCCAGTCTATTTCTTTTAGGTGGTAAGCCGTAGCAAGTTGTATTGCTTCGTGCCCTTTCGAGGTAGAATGTACGTAGCTCGTTATTGGCCTATTTGCTTCATAGATATCTGCCATTGCTCTGGCAGTAAACATGTGTTTTAAGGCATTTTCGAAGACAGATTTTTTAATGTGCATATAGGCTAGTGACCAATTCTACTTTACAGTGTGCAAGTTTAGGTCTAAATTCATGAAGATTAAAACATGTATGCCCTGATTATGCAAGGTTATATTTTTCGAAAGAATGTACCAAATACATATTCTCTTTGCTATCTGCCGCTAAAATGACTATAGATAATTACGTGTTTTGGACAAAGAAAATGCAGCAGTTAGCTATAACCGCTGCACATGAAGAACTAATTGCAACTATGATCGAATGAATCTATCCAACGCTCTTGAGCTACTGCTAAAGGCAAAGCCTTGGTTTACCAAAAAATAGTTTTGTGGGTCTACCGTACTGCGGTAAGCTATTTTGGCTATTTCTAACCTACTACTTTCGAAAGTAAATGCTCTGATCATATGTAAGACCTGTCTGCTGGTCACATCGTTATTTCGTAGGTATTGCTTTGCAATTAGTGTTTTCTCGCTCTGGAAGGAGGCTTGTTTAATCGTTGTAAGTGCTGCGTTAAAGTTATTCGTAGCTCGACCGCCTCTCAATGCTGGAGACTTTGCTCCCCCTCTATTCGTATACCCCTGACCATTTCTATTGTAGTTTACTCCACGAACTCGTTGTGGGGTAGTTATATTTCTGCGGGTGTTGCGTCTGTGGGGTATTATTCGGTCTATAATAAGGTTGCCTCTGGGAGATACTCGAGCATATACATCACTTTGTTGTGGTATGATTATGTTCCCTTTGAAAATGTGCCCTCTGTTGTGCCTACGCTGTGCGTTACTTTTGTTTACGGTGTGTTGCTGAGTCACGCGTACAAAGTGTGCTCCTGGTCTTAGTTTGTTTATCTGGAATGCCCCGTTGTGAGAGAAGTGTTGTTGGCCAGAGATATAGGCCGTAGATCTCAAAGAATGTGTCGTTAAGAATAGTCTAGAGGCCTGTGCCTCGGCTATCATTAGAATCATTGCTGCTGCTAAAAGTGTAATTGTTTTTTTCATACTATTTCTCTATTTGTTTGACTAGAGCTTTTCAAAAACCAGTCCTGCAGAAAACAAAAAAACCTAACACTTTGAATGTTAGGTTTTAGTAAATTTTCAGTGTGTTAATAGTACACTTAGAAAACTGTATATTTTAAAAGACGATTTATTCTACTGTAACCGACTTTGCTAAGTTTCTAGGTTGGTCTACATTACATCCTCTCATTACGGCTATGTAGTAAGATAGAAGTTGCAGTGGTATAGTGGCGAGTAAAGGAGTAAGACAGTCTTCTGTATCTGGGATCTCGATGTAGTGGTCTGCTATTTCAGCAACTTTTTCATCACCTTCGGTCACAATGGCTATTATTTTACCCTTGCGTGCTTTTACTTCCTGTATGTTAGATACTACTTTTTCATAATAATTGCGTTTGGTTGCAATTACCACAACAGGCATATTTTCATCTATTAGTGCAATTGGACCATGCTTCATCTCTGCAGCAGGATATCCTTCTGCATGTATATAGGAGATCTCTTTTAGTTTGAGTGCTCCTTCTAGTGCTACAGGGAAGTTGTATCCACGACCCAAGTATAGACAGTTTGGTGAGTCCTTGTAGATGGCCGCAATTTCCTTACACTTGTCGTTACATTTGATAAGCAACTCTTCTACTTTTTGAGGGATAGTATCCAACGCTGCAAACATCTCTCTTAATCGTTCGCTTGCGATTTTACCGCGTATATCCGCAATGCCAAGTGCTAGTAGGGTGAGTACAGTTACTTGAGCAGTAAAGGCTTTCGTTGAGGCAACGCCAATTTCTGGACCTGCATGCGTATATGCGCCTGCGTGCGTCATTCTTGGGATACTGCTTCCTACTACATTACAAATGCCGTATATTGTAGCTCCTTTTTCTTTTGCCATCTCTAATGCAGCAAGTGTGTCTGCAGTTTCACCACTCTGTGAGATAGCAATCACAAGATCATCTTCTGTAATAATCGGGTTTCGGTACCTGAACTCAGAAGCATATTCCACCTCTACGGGTATTCTGCCAAACTCTTCTATAAGATATTCGCCCACTAATCCGGCGTGCCACGAAGTACCGCAAGCCACAATAATGATGCGGTCGAGATTTTTTATTTTACTGGCATATTCCGTCAAACTCCGCATAGCAAAAGTTAGGTTTTGAGGATCGAAGCGACCACGCATACTGTCATAAATGGACTTGGGCTGCTCAAAAATCTCTTTAAGCATAAAGTGCTCATATCCACCTTTTTCTAGTGCTTCTAGACTAATTTTTAATTCTTGTATGAATGGAGATATTGCCTCATTGTCAATCGTCTTTACAGTCATTTCCCCATCTTGGATAGCAACTATTTCATTGTCATTAAGGTACGTAACTGTTTTGGTGTACTCCACGATTGGTGTAGCATCACTTGCCAGGAAAAACTCTCCTGGTCTATCACTAATCCCTACTACCAGTGGGCTACCCTTGCGAGCAGCTATAAGTGTATTAGGGTCATTCTTACTTAGTATTACTATAGCGTAAGCACCTACTACTTCATTTAGGGCAAGTCGTACGGCTTCAAGTAAGTCTACTTGTTCTTTGTCTTTTATTTCCTCGATTAGGTGCGTAAGTACTTCTGTATCTGTATCGCTTTTGAAAACATGACCTCGTTCTGTTAAGACCTCTTTGATCGTAGCGTAGTTTTCTATGATTCCATTATGTATCAAGGCAATATCGCCGCTTTGCGAGAGATGAGGGTGTGCATTTACGGTGTTTGGTTCACCGTGGGTAGCCCATCTAGTATGACCTATTCCTCGATTTCCGCTTATGTTTTTGCCTTCGGCTACTTGCTGCAAGTCTGATACCTTCCCTTTGCTTTTGTGTACACGAAGGTCTCCATTTAGCAAGGCTATTCCTGCACTGTCATACCCTCTGTACTCTAAACGTTGCAGTCCTTTTATTAAAAAATCGTAAGCCTGATCTGGACCGTAATAAGCAACTATTCCACACATAAAATTATTCTATTAGATATACAAATTTAGTAAGCAAATATTCGTTGATGTTCACATTTTTAGGGTTTCAAAAAAAACTGTACCAAATAAATGATACCTGTAATAATCTATAGGCTAAAGGCTGATTTCAAGTCCTCTACACCATTAAGTTCTTCCCATGGGAAAAGCTTAACTTCTACGTCTATGGAGTTACCTCCACCGTCTACAAAAGTTTTGGTAACTGTTTCCGTCTTACGACCCATATGGCCGTATGCAGCAGATTCAGAATAAATAGGGCTACGCAGATTAAATCGTTGCTCTATAAAGTAAGGACGCATATCAAATTTGTCCATTTTCATAAGCATATCGGCTATCTCGCCATCGGTTTGACTTACTCTAGAAGTGCCGTATGTGTTTACATAAAGACCCATTGGTTCTGCTACACCTATGGCGTAAGCTACTTGTACCAATACCTCATCGCAAACACCAGCAGCTACCAAGTTTTTGGCAACATGTCGTGTTGCGTATGCCGCACTTCTATCTACCTTACTTGGATCTTTACCCGAAAATGCACCGCCACCGTGAGCACCTTTACCACCGTAGGTATCTACGATAATCTTACGACCAGTAAGACCGGTATCTCCGTGTGGTCCACCAATCACAAAAATTCCTGTAGGATTTACGTGATAGGTAATATCCTCTGTGAATAATGCCTGCGTCTCTGCTGGCAATAGTTTTTTGATACGCGGCACCAATATGTTTATTACATCTGCTTTTATTTTTGCAAGCATAACTGCCTCGGTATCAAAATCATCATGCTGTGTAGATACCACAATAGCGTCTATGGCAATAGGCTTATTGTTGTCATCGTACTTTATAGTTACCTGAGACTTGCTATCTGGTCTTAGGTACGTGATTTCGTTATTCTCTCTTCTTAGTTCGGCAAGTTCCTTGAGCAGCATATGACTTAGCTCAAGTGGCAAAGGCATATAGCTTTCGGTCTCATTCGTAGCATAGCCAAACATCATACCTTGGTCGCCAGCACCTTGCTCTTCTGGGTTAGCACGCTCTACTCCTTGGTTTATGTCTGGAGACTGCTCATGTATTGCACTTAGTACACCACAAGAGTTGCCATCAAACATGTACTCACCTTTGGTGTAACCTATTTTGTTGATCGTCTCACGTGCTATTTTCTGAACATCTAGGTAGGTATTACTCTTTACTTCGCCAGCCAAAAATACTTGACCAGTAGTTACCAATGTTTCACAAGCAACCTTACTGCTCGGGTCAAAAGCCAAAAAATGATCTATAAGTGCGTCAGATATTTGGTCAGCAACTTTGTCTGGGTGTCCTTCTGATACGGATTCTGATGTAAAGAAATATGCCATGGTGTTTTATTCTATTTTGAGTGGGCAAAAGTAAGGAAGTTTCGTAGAATAAATAGAGCACTTTTTAGCAATATTTCAATACTCCCATAAGTCGTGCTCCATAACAAAAAGATCGTTTTTGATGCGGTCAGATTCCAGTAGTGCTTCCACACCGTCATCTCTAAAAGCCTCTTGGTAGGCGATGTCAAGATCGTACACATTGCTTTCTTTTACGATATGGCTGGCAAAGAGTCGCATCTCAAACCAGTGGTCGTAGCTCAAGCGTGCGGCGTCATTACGTTTATTGAAAATCTCTTGCTGAGCAAGTACAGGTCGCAGTTCGTCCATTTTTACCCAGAACAGTTCTGCTTCGCCAAGCGGCACACCACTTTGGCTCGTCATATTGTAAAGAGGAGCAATGGCGATGATGCGTGGTTTCAAGTCGCTGTGTTGAGCATCAAAAATCCAATCTTCCATAAGTCTAAATTTTTTGACGGTACTGGGATCAAACGGGTTGGGCACCAGTGTATTGGTTGTAGATTGCGTAACAGGATCATATATAGGAACCATAATGGAGTCGGATGCTTTGGCGTACACTTCTTGTACGGTCATAGTGCTGGTAAGTGAATCGTTTTTGTAGGCTACGGGTTGTCCTGTTTCCGGATATCCTTTGGTCACCGCCGTCCAAATGATTGTATTCAAAGGGTTTTTGGGCCAAGTGATGTTCTTATTTTGTTTTTGCCTCCCGTCTATTATGCGGTGTATTCGTTTAGAGAATTTTACGTGAGACTCGCCGAGGTAGCGGTGTGGCATAGGTCTTCCTTCGTTGGGTATGGCCCGGTGGTAAGAAGGTAGCTCGAAGGCTGGTAACTGGGAAAAGGATTGTAGGGTTAAGCCAGTTAGAATAATTAAAATCACTTTTTGCATATGGATGTTTTGGTAGTGAGAGAACGGCTAGTGTGCCAGTAATATTGTCTTGAGATGGTTTGAGGACAATTGTCATCGACGAGTCATCTACCGACCGTTTGTTTTTTGCATTTTATTTGCTAACTTTGGGGCCATACAGAAATGGCGAAGCCCAAGTTAGATAGAACCACAATACTGCGAAATTCACTTTCGGTATTTAAAACGAAAGGATACAATGGAACCTCTATGAATGACCTAGCTAATGCTAATGGGCTACTCAAGGGAAGTATGTATCACTACATTGAGAGTAAAGAGTCTTTGATGCTTGAAGTATTAACCGCACTAAAGGAGCATTATATTACTAAGGTATTTTCTAAAGGATACGATGATTCTTTGGCACCGTATGACAGATTAAGAGAGTTAGCTATGCGAGCAGAAGAAATTTTCATTTTTGAAGAAGGGGGAGATTTTTTAGTCAATATAGGATTGGAAACCAAAAATAGTGTTCCGGCTTTTGGCGAAGTCATAAAGGAGTTTTTTCAAGCATGGATAAAAACAATGCAGCACCTCTATTCCAATGTGTTGGATGAGGTAGAATCTAAAGAAAAGGCAGAGCTCATAGTAGCAGAGATAGAAGGTTCTGTGCTTATGATGAAACTGCTAGATGATGTAAATTACTTACACAGAACGAACGAAAGACTGCTGAAGGAATACAGGGAATTAGAGAAAGAGAAAATATACAAATGAGTACACGACACATAAAAAAAGTAGCCGTACTTGGCTCAGGGGTAATGGGAAGCCGTATTGCTTGTCATTTTGCTAATATTGGTTTAGACGTACTCTTACTCGACCTCAAAAATTTTCCAAACTCAAAGGAAAATGAAGCAGGGATAGATGCACACGTAGCTGAAAATGCACTCAAGTCTTCACTAAAAAGCAACCCTAGCCCTATCTATAGCAAGAAATTTGCGAATAGAATAAAGACTGGAAATCTTGAAGATGACTTGCCTAAAATAAAAGATGCTGATTGGATCATAGAGGTAGTTATAGAACGACTCGATATCAAAAAATCACTTTTTGATAAAGTAGAGGAATACCGTACGCCAGGAACGCTCATTACGAGTAATACCTCCGGCATCCCTATAGAGATGATGCTAGCGGGTAGAAGTGAGGATTTTGCAGCACATTTCTGCGGCACGCACTTTTTTAATCCGCCACGCTATCTCAAGCTTTTAGAGATAATACCGAGTACCAAAACCAAACCAGAAGTAGTCGATTTCTTTTTGCATTATGGAGATCTTTTCCTTGGGAAAACTACCGTAAAGGCAAAAGATACACCGGCATTCATAGCCAATAGAATAGGAGTTTATAGCATTATGGCTATTTTCAGGATGATGCAAAAGCACAACTTGAGCATAGAGGCCGTAGATTCTGTAACAGGACCTGTTTCTGGTAGGCCCAAGTCGGCTACTTTTCGTACATCAGACCTTGTAGGCTTAGATACCTTGGTGAAAGTTGCCAATGGAGTTGGTCAAAACTGCCCAAAGGACGAAATGAAGGATTGGTTTGTTATCCCAGATTTTTTGGACAAAATGCTCGAGAACAATTGGCTTGGGGACAAAACGAAGCAAGGATTCTACAAGAAAGGCAAAGCAGCAGATGGCAGTAGAGTGATAGAAACTCTCGATTTTGCCACCATGGAGTACAAGCCAAAGGACAAGCCTAGGTATGATTCAATAGGTAAAGCCAGAAAAGCAAATAGACTAAGCAGCAAACTAGGAATACTCTACGATGGGGGAGATGCAGCAGCAGACTTTTACCAAGATGTAACTACAGCTATTCTTGCTTATTCAAGTAACAGAATTCCAGAAATAGCCGACGATTTATATCAAATAGATGATGCTCTTAGAGCAGGTTTTGGATGGGACGTTGGTCCTTTCGAGACCTGGGATCTGGTAGGTTTTGATACGGTGCTTTGCAATATTGAAAAAGCTGGATATGCAGTTCCACAATGGATTACAGATTTCAAAGCAAAAGGCAATTCTTCTTTCTACAAATCTGAAAACGGCAAACGCAAGTACTACAACATTGCCAAAGGTGACTATGAAGTAGTACCCGGAACGGAGGCGTTCATAGTTTTGGATAACTTTAGAACTCCAGAACCAGTATACAAAAACAAAGAAGCTACACTTCACGATATAGGAGACGGCGTACTTTGTCTTGAGTTTCACTCCAAGATGAACGCCATAGGAAGCGGAACACTTACGGGAATCAACAAAGCCATTGATATTGCAGAAAAGGATGGTTGGAAAGGACTGGTAATAGGCAACGATGCACCTAATTTTTCTGCGGGAGCTAATCTTGCTATGATGCTAATGCTTGCCATAGAACAAGAGTTTGATGAGTTGAATATGGTCATCAGCTATTTCCAGAAAACAGTAATGCGACTGAGATACAGTAGTATTCCAGTAGTCATGGCTCCACGTGGGCTCACGCTCGGCGGTGGATGCGAAATGACCTTGCATTCGGATGCAGCAGTTGCTTCAGCAGAAACCTATATAGGACTCGTAGAAGCAGGTGCAGGACTTATTCCTGGCGGCGGTGGTACTAAAGAATTTGTGGTCCGTACCAGTGATAGTTTTTATGCAGGAGATCCGCAGTTGCCCAAATTGATTGAACGTTTTCAGACTATAGCTACCGCAAAAGTGGCTACATCGGCACACGAAGCATTTGAAATAGGTGCAATGCACCACGACAAAGACGAAGTAGTAGTAAACGGAGACCGTGTACTGTCCGAAGCAAAACGAAAAGTGCTTGAACTGCACAACGATGGCTACGTACAAAAACCACAACGCGATGATATTTTAGTTCTCGGTAGAACAGCATTAGGTGCATTGTACTCCGGAGTAGAAGCATTTGGAATAAGTGCATACGCTAGTGAGCATGACATGCTAATAGGTAGAAAGCTTGCTTATGTAATGTCTGGGGGAGATTTAACTCAACCCACTAAAGTGACTGAGCAATATTTATTAAATCTTGAACGAGAAGCATTTTTGAGCCTTTTAGGTGAAAGAAAGACGCTAGAGAGAATTCAACACATATTAAAAACAGGGAAGCCGTTGAGGAACTAGATGTTTAGTAGTGAGATATGAGTGTTGAGATATTAGACACTAGATTGGTGAAGTGATATATATATAGACGTTAGAGAATAGATAAATAGAATTTGCAAGAAGCACTAGAGAAATATTACAAGTTGGTCAAGGAGAATCTGAGTGGGATTTTGGTTGTTCCAACTGAGCGTGGTCGTTTGTGGCAGATACTTGAGTTATCTATTATTTCGCCATCACTGATAAGATTATTTTCAAGGATAAATGCCTCAGTGCAAAGCAATTCCACAGAAATTGGGTATTTTAATAGCCAATCTATGTTTCTTACAAGCTTTAGTTCTAGGCCTACTGAGGAAATAGAAGTCCTAAAATTTGATGCCTTTTTTGAAAAGGAAAACGCATCAAACCGAAAAGCACAAACAAAAAAATCAGAGATTAATTCTCTTAAAAATATTTTCCAAAGCAAAACAGAAATGATAGATAGTTTAAATTCTAAAGTCTCACATCTATCATCTCACATCAATGAATAATATGAATGAAGCGTATATAATAAATGGTTATCGCACAGCTGTAGGCAAAGCAGGGAAAGGTGGATTTAAGTTTACCAGTCCTGTGGATTTGGGAGCAGCAGTTATCGATCATTTGATAGACAACACTCCCGGATTTGATCCTAGTGTGGTGGAAGATATCATTGTAGGAAATGCAGTGCCAGAGGCAGAGCAAGGGCTGCAAATGGGACGTTGGGTAGGAATGCGAAGCAAGCTACCCATAGAAGTGCCAGGAGTATCAGTAAACAGATATTGCGGTAGCGGAATAGAAACAATTTCTATGGCCGTAGCCAAGATAAAAGCAGGTTTAGCTGATTGCATTATTGCAGGTGGTACAGAGAGTATGAGTCTAGTACCTACCGTTGGTTACAAGACGGTGCCCAATTATGCTATCGCAGCTGAGAATCCAGATTATTTCTTAGGAATGGGTCTTACAGCGGAAGAAGTAGCTGTGAAGTACGATATCAGCCGCGAAGATCAAGATGCCTTTGCCTTGGGTTCTCACAAAAAAGCATTAAGAGCTTTAGCAGATGGCAAATTCAAGAGCCAAATAGTTCCTTTCGAAGTAGAGAAAGTAGACTTTGATCCGCAAACCAATAAAAGAGTAAAATCTAGCTATGTGGTAGATACAGACGAAGGTCCAAGAGCAGATACTACACTAGAAGCATTGGGTAAGCTGAGACCCGCTTTTAAGAATAACGGAACGGTTACAGCGGGTAATAGTTCGCAGACCAGTGACGGAGCAAGTTTTGTGCTTGTAATGAGTGAGAAAATGGTAAAAGACTTAGGCCTTGAACCAAAAGCTAGATTAGTAAGCTGTGTGTCTGTAGGGGTAAGTCCACGATACATGGGAATAGGACCTATGGAGGCAATCCCTAAAGCATTAGGTAAAGCAGGATTATCACTTAATGACATTGACCAAATAGAATTGAATGAAGCATTTGCTTCA
>CAWVTO010000001.1:0-25165 GCA_963932895.1 uncultured bacterium | reverse complement strand
GGGTGCGACTCTTTTAGGCAGAGGAGTGTTTTAACACACGCGGCCTCTCTTATCACTGTATTCTTTCTCTGTTTAGTTTCTAAGTAGTTACTTTGATGCAATCAATGAGCCATGTATTACTGACATGATAATACTCGGAACACTTGGCGTTACGCTAGACTTTGGCATCCCCGGCTGGGAGATTTTAGTCATAATTGGCCTTATGGTCTTGTCTTACTCTATAGGCAAACGACAAGGCTCCAAGTCTATAACTGAAGAGACTGATGGTGAGGAGGAGGAATAATGATTAATTCTCCTTCTCGTAAATATTAAATGCCTTCTTTATGGCAGATACTATTGTGGTAGCAAGTATAGCTCCTACAAATGCGAGGAATATGTCCTTTTGTGCATCCCAAATATCTCCTTGCGTACCGAGGTAAGCATCGCCTTGTGCTTTGAAAAATATATCTGCTACGGCCCACTCTATCAACTCGTAGAAGGCACTTATAGATAACGTGATTTCTATAGGAAGTAGCCATGCTACCCACATCTTAAAATTAAATGCCTTGAGGAACATTTCTCGCATAGGGTATGCCAATAGGAAACCGAAACTAAAATGTACGATTCTATCGTAGTGATTACGTCCCAAGTCGAGATAGTCTTGTAGCCAAAAGCCGAATGGATTCTCCGCATAGGTATATTTAGAACCGTATACGTGCAGGCAGAGGTAGATGCATACGAGCAAGTAGGTAAGTGTACTAAACTGATACTTGCGGTATGTTACTATTAAGGTAAGTATGAAAGCAAAAGTCAGTACATTTTCCAAAACCCAATTAGCCGTATCAGTATTGCCGATGAATGAGTCTGCCCATATGACTCCAAAAACAGCGATGAATAGCATGAGCCATTTGTTTTCTTTGAGGGGAACTCTGTATTTTGATATTGCGGTGGTGAATGACATATGGCAGGCAATATAGCCGTAAAAAATGCTGAATTAGCAGGATAGGCTTTTAACCTTGGGTAAAGGTCTACCTTTGGCCACTCAAAAACGAAATAAACCACAACATGGATATTGATTTAAAGCACTGGCTAGGAGCTAATCTGGGCACTAACGACATCGCCTCTACGGCAATTCTAATCGGAATAGCTATGGTAGGCGTATTAGCAGTATGGTGGCTTTCCAAAAAGACGCTCATTGCTGTTATTCCAAAACTTACCGCAAAAACGGTCACTCTATGGGATGATATTATTTTCAATAAACGCATTCTTCAATCTTTGGCAACGCTAATTCCAGCGTTAGTTTTATACCACGTTTTACCCATGCTGTTCGATGCTTCTAGTGGCGTGCTCCCTTATATAGTAGCTGCTACAGATATTATAGTAGTACTAGTATCGGTATGGATTATCACTTCATTTTTCACCTCTATCAACGAAATTTTATCGCAAAAAGAACGATACAAGGATAAGCCGATAGGTAGTCTTACTCAGCTTGCTAAGATATTGACCTATAGTATTGGGGCTATTTTGATTATTTCTACGATGATAAGCAGAAGTCCTATTTTCTTGCTAAGTGGTTTGGGTGCAATAGCGGCAGTTATTTTGTTGGTTTTCAAAGACAGTATCCTAGGTTTTGTAGCGAGTATACAATTGTCTGCCAATAATATGGTGCAAGTAGGAGACTGGGTTACTGTGCCTAATTATGGTGCAGATGGAGATGTGTTGGAGATAAATCTTACGACTATCAAAGTCCAAAATTTTGATCTTACGATAACAACTATTCCAACCTATGCTTTCATATCCGACTCGTTTACCAATTGGCGTGGCATGCAACTGTCCCAAGGACGACGTATAAAACGAGGAATTTACATTAAACTGAATACTGTAGACTTTTGTGATGAGTCAATGCTCGATAGATTTCAAAAAATAGAATTGATATCTGACTATATCGCGGAGCGGAAAGAAGAAATAGAAGCATACAATACCCAGAATAATATAGATACCTCTACCTTAGTGAATGGACGTAATATGACCAACATTGGGGTGTTTAAGGTGTACGTAGAAAAGTATCTACAGGCTAATCCTAACATCAACACAGAGATGATGATCATGGTGAGGCAATTGCCTTCATCAGAAGTAGGTCTGCCGCTTGAAGTATACGCCTTTAGCAAAAGCAAAGAATGGAAAGTATATGAAACTGTGATGGCCGATATTTTTGACCATATACTATCTGTGGTTCCTTATTTTGATCTACAATTATTTGAAAATCCAGCAGGCTCAGATTTTCGGGAGTTTCTGAAAGGATAGTCTTTGATACAAAAAAAGCACAATTGAATTGAATCAATTGTGCTTTTTGCATTGTAGGAAGTTGCCTTCCTGTTTGGGTGTATCGTTTTAAGAATTAATGGTTTGCAGCAAATCTGGCTTTCTGATCATTTAGCAGTTTTTGAACGCTTTTATATACTTTGTCTCTTCCTTTTGGGTCTAGCACCTTGTACTTAGCTAAGTACAAGTTTGCCTTGCTGTAGTCTTCTAACCAGATGCAAGCAAATGCTAGGTTGAGGTATAAGCCTTCACCCACCTCTGCATTTATCCTTGCTTTTCTTTTCCCAGCGTCTATGTTGCCCGTTTCTGCTTTCCAGATTTCATTCATTTCAGTTATTCTAGCCTTGGTATCCTGGTCTAGTGGATAGGTGTTTAGCATATTGTAAACTTCTACTGCAGTAGGAAATGCTGAGTTGAGAGCAGTGTAATCGTGTTTCTTAGCTCTGAATGTGAATACTACTCCTTTATAGGCTACAGAGTTGTAACCCATGTTAGATTTTAAATAAGCAGCCATTTGGGCCATACTGGTTCTAAGTTTTTGAGATTCCATAAATCTCAACTTAGCTTCTTTGTTTAAGTTCCAATCCTTATCACGTGCGTATTCAGATCTGAAAAATTTAGATTGGAAGTCATTTCCTTTTCCTGTTTGAGATGCAGAGAACGTCTTATTACTTACTACTGCACCATTTTCGTCTTTGGCTTCCATAGTAACTGTTCCTATGCCATTCACTCTGTAGTAATACCCCTTTTCAGTATTATACTGAGCATTGTATGTATAATTAAATCTATTGATGAACACTGTTATTGAAGCTGCAGCTCCAATTTTTTGTTCTAATCCAGGTATGGTTATTTTAGACTTCAATTCGTCACGACTCCATATAGTTTGAAAAAAAGGAGACTCTACAAGCGTAGCACGACCGGTAGGCTTAGACTCTCCTAAGAGAACTTTTCCGACCAATTTTGCTCCTACTTTTTTCTTGTCGTAATCTTTTTTCTCTTGTTTAGCATCTTCTTTTAATTGTTTGTTTTCAGATGCTATTGCTTCTTTTTGAGCGATTACTTCAGCTTCATACGGTAAGATCACTTCTACATCATATGTCTTGTCTGCAGACATTGGGAAAAGAGGAAGTTGCTGATAAGAGAACATTATTTTCTCTTTAGAAGATTGGGCATTGACGATACTACTTACGCACACGGCAAAAAGCAGGAATAATTTGTTTAATTTCATTGTTATTAGTTTGGTTGGTGCAAATGTATGGGTTTTAAAGAGATATAAAAGACCATGAATCCTGTGTAGCGTAATCCTTTACCTTGGTCGACTGTGAAAACAGTTTTTTCTTTGCTCAATATAGAGGTAGGGTTGGAGTTTTTTGACAATCAAAGATGTAATCTGACGGTTACTTCCCAATACAGAATCGCGTGAAAATGCTATCCAGTACCTCATCGTTCGTCACTTCTCCAGTGATGAGTCCCAGTTGATAGAGAGCGTTGCGTATATCGAGAGCTACCATATCGCTAGTCAGGCCTGTGTCTAGTCCACTGAGTACTTTTTGCAATGCTTCAGAGCTTTTGCCTAATGCATCTGCATGACGGGCGTTATTTACCACGGTTTCGTTTCCTAGTTCGTAGAGGCTCGCTACGCGTTCTAGTTCCTGTATGAGGGGTTCTATGTCCTTGGTCTTAGCCGAAATGAAGATGGTATTCTCTGGCCAGTCTTCCGATGAGTGGTTTGTTTCTTCTGCTTTATTGGCTACGAGTATAGTTTGCTCCATAGTAGGGAGTAACTTTAGCTCAGTAGCTAAATCAGTAGGAGAAGTGCTCCTTATATCAAATAGATAAACGAGCAATTCTGCCTTACGCATACTCTCTTTGGTTTTGCCTACGCCTATCTGCTCTATGGTGTCTGTACTCTCTCGCAGGCCTGCAGTGTCTATTAACCTAAACTGTATGCCGTTGAGCGTAAAAACTTCTTCAATAGTATCTCTGGTAGTTCCTGCAATGTCAGAGACTATGGCTCGATCTTCATTTAGTAGAGCATTGAGTAGTGTGCTTTTTCCTGCATTTGGCTTGCCTGCTATGACAGTACTTATGCCGTTTTTTAAGACATTTCCTGAAGCAAAAGAACTGCGTAATTTTTCTATTTGTGTGAGCAGCTTAGCGATAAGCCTTTTTAGTCCTTCTCTGTCTGCAAACTCTACATCTTCTTCCCCAAAATCATTTTCTAGCTCTATAAGTGCTGCAAAGTCTATTAACTCTTGACGCAGTACTGCGATGTCCTTACTGAAACCGCCACGCATTTGATTAAGAGCCATCTGAAGGCTGGCTTCACTATTGCTACTGATCATATCTGCTACAGCTTCTGCCTGAACTAGGTCCAGTTTCTGATTGAGAAAGGCACGCATAGTGAACTCTCCCGGCTCGGCCATACGAGCACCATTTTTCAACAAGGTTTCTATAATACGGCGGGTAATATAGGGCGAACCGTGACCTGATATCTCTACCGAATCCTCTCCTGTGTAGGAATGCGGATTACGGAAAACGCTTGCAAGAACCTCGTCTATGCGAGTGTCACCGTCTACGATGTGGCCATAGTGTATAGTGTAGCCATCTGCCTGTGCTATGTTTTTACTAAAGCACTTGTTTACGATAGATATGGAATCTTTACCAGAAACACGCACTACGGCTAAGGCTGAAACGCCCGCCGGTGTAGCTGGGGCAGTGATGGTATCTTGTAGATTGGTCATTGGCTGATTTTAGTGATGCAAAGTTGCATTCATATTTGAAAACTCCCGAAGACTTGGAATATAATTTTGATAAAGTGCAAGCGACAACGCGTAATTTTTTACATTAGGATACGTTTTATTGCGAATGATAAGAAGGAGTAATAGGTCTGCTGATTCCATATGCTTTAGTGGTTTAGTACTCTATATGAATAATCACGTCTTATGATGCACCAGAATCAGATTACACAAAAAAAGCACACACCCGTTGGATGTGTGCTTTAGATAAATTTGCGACTTAATGCTACTTGGTGAAAGTAGTAGTTACGTCTGATGTTGTTGTAGTGGTGATACCTAGATTGGTCACAGAGCGATTTAGCTTGGCAGTGTATACCAGCCTTGAACTTGTGAGCTCATTTATAGTTGCTAGTGTAACCTCTCCGCTAATGGCAGTTATCGTAAATGTGCCAGCTGTCGTATTGTGCTCGTATGTGCCTCCGAGAGCCGTAGGAGGTACTTGTTCCTCATTAGAACTAGGTATTCCGGCAGTAAGCGTAGATATAGAACTCTTGTAGCCAAAATTGGAACCGAACTGACCTTCTTCTGTAAATTGGATATTCCCGTTCTCATCGCTACTCTCTGAAGTGAAAGTAGAGATCTCCTGTCCTGCTATTAGAATTCTTCCATTAGCCTGAACAAGTTTTGTAAAATTCCAGTTGCCTACCATAGAAGCACTATTTGTTGTGCCTGTTTTGGTGCCTGGTGTAGTTGAATCTTCGTTACAAGCTGCAAACATTGCAGCCACGGTTAGTATAAAAAGTACTTTCTTCATTTGCGTACGAAATTAGAAATTTAAGCTCATACTGTATTTACTATAGAAATCAAATATTTCATTAACAGCTTCGTCAGCCGTATCTACCAGTTTGAAAAGGTGTAAATCGTCTGGACTAATGTTCCCTTCAGAGAGCATTGTGTTTTTAATCCAGTCTATCATTCCACCCCAGAATTTTTCGCCTACTAGTATGATGGGGAACTTAGCCGTTTTCTGCGTTTGTACGAGTGTAAGTGCTTCAAAAAGCTCATCTAGTGTCCCGAAACCGCCAGGAAGAACGATGAATCCTTGAGCATACTTCATAAACATCACTTTTCGTACAAAGAAAAATTTGAAATCTATGTTCTTATCAGGGTCTATATATGGATTGGAGCTTTGTTCAAAAGGGAGATCAATGTTAAGACCCACCGAAGCACCTTTTTCTTGGCTAGCACCTTTGTTCCCTGCTTCCATTATACCTGGGCCACCTCCCGTAATCACTCCTAGACCTGCAGCAGCTAGTTTTTGACCAACCTCTACAGCCATTTCATAGTAGGGAGTACCGGGTTTAGTCCTCGCAGATCCAAATACCGAAACGCAGGGTCCTATTTGTGCTAAGGTATCGTAGCCTTCTACAAATTCAGACATTACTTTGAAAATATTCCAGCTATTGGAGCTTTTTATCTCTGGCCAATCTTTGTTTTCGAAGGCCTGTTTGATTCTATTGTTTGATTTTTCTGTCATGTTGTATGGTTGTTTGTTGAGTTGTAAATAGACTATTTATCCAAAGCAGAACGAAGGTAATGCTTCCATTTATTATTATGAGTTCAAATCCCGGTTCAAAACCTTCTATTATATTCGGCATACCATAAAAGTAGAGTGCCGTGAGTCCTATTGACAACAAGGTGATAGCTAAAACACCTTTATCTTGCACACGTTTTTTGGTTAATATCCCAAAAGAGAAAAGGCCCAAGAGTGGTCCGTAGGTAAATCCTGCAGCTCTAAATAGCTCTTTGATTACAGCACCGTTATTTAAGTTATTGAACAGCAATATAGTAAAAAAGAGAATAACGGCAAATCCTATGTGCACAAATCTCCGCGTTGTAATGTTCGTTGGCTTGGTGCGTTCAAACCCTAAGAAGTCTACACAAAAACTGGTTGTAAGTGCCGTAAGAGCACTATCTGCACTACTATAGGCCGCAGCTACCAAACCTATAATAAAGAAGACGCCCACCAGAGGTGTAGCGTGCTGCATGGCTATTACTGTGAACAATCGGTCGCTTTTTTGTATTCCCGTGATTTCCTGAATGTCTACATATTGGTAAAGCAGTGCTCCGAGACTAAGGAATATGATATTGACCACAATGAACATTACCATCTGTATGTAGATGTTTTTTTGTGCTCCACGTACGTTTTTGATACTCAGATTCTTCTGCATCATATCTTGGTCCAGCCCCGTCATGGCTAGAGCTATAAAAGCTCCGCCCAGAAACTGTTTCCAGAATACATTGGCTCCATTACCTTCAAAATGGAAAATCTGTGTATTGGGGTCGGCCATAAGATTGCTGACTGTTTCAGCCATAGACCAATCCAGTTCTTGTACAATAAATACGATAGTAAGTATAACCGCAGCGACTAAAAAGAAGGTCTGTAGTGCATCCGTATATACGACTGTTTTGATACCGTTTTTTGCAGTGTAGGTAAATATGAGTAGTATGGTAATTGCCACTGCTCCCCAATACGGAATATTGAACGGTTCAAATACGACGGTATGCAGCACTCCTGCTACAAGAAATAACCGAAAAGAAGCTCCTATAATTCTGCTAAGCAAGAAGTAAGCTGCTCCTGTTTTGTAGGAGACCAAGCCAAATCTGGTCTGCAAGTAGGTGTATATAGAGGTTAGGTTTTGTTTGTAATACAATGGAATAAGTACTTGAGCTATAATAAGGTAGCCGACCATGTATCCGAATACCGTCTGCATGTACCCAAAGTGGGTATTGGCTACCCAGCCGGGTACACTTAGAAATGTTACCCCGGAGAGTGAAGCCCCTATCATACCAAATGCCACTAGAAACCAAGGTGATTTTTTGTTCCCAGTATAGAATGAAGTTGCGTCACTATTTTTACCTGATAACCAAGAGATTAATATAAGTACACCAAAGTATGCAAGCAGTATCCCAAGTATTTGATAGTGGCTCATTATTCAGATACGTGTAGTCTTTGACCAAGATTAATAGTTGCTTCTTCCAGCTGGTTCCATGCTTTTATATCAGCTACCGTGATGTTGTAGCGTTTACAAATGTTGTAGAGGGTGTCTCCTTTAACCACAACGTGGGTTACAGGGCCATTTACGGTAATCTCTTCCTTTATTTTTTCTACTTCTTCGTCTGTCACAGGCTGTTTCAATAAAGGTTTTTCTGGCAGTATTGCCATGGTACTTGCTGCTTCTGCAGCCTCTTTGGTAAGGTATATCTTTTGGCCTATGCTCATGGTACTTGGGTTTAAGTCTTTATTCCACATGAGTATGTCCTCTTCCATTATGCGGTATTGCTCAGCTATGCGGTATATGTTATCGCCTTTTTTCACATAATAAAAATCTGGTGCTACTACTTCCTTTTTGTTCAACGCTCCAGGACTGCTAAAATCTATGTTGTTTATCACCTCTTTTTGTGCACTATGTGGATTGACAAATGGTTCTTGCTCATCTTCTTTCCATTGTGGACTAGCTTGGGCAACGGCCACACTATCCTCTTTGGAGCGTTTCTTTTGCATATAAAGCACTTCTCCTGCTTTGGGCTCAGAGCCTATCTCCATTCTATTTTTTTTGTAGAGTTGCTTCAGTTTTATGCCGTATTGTTGAGATATTACCCGCATATCTTCTCCCTTGGTTACGGTGTGTTTTTCTTTGGCACCTCTTCTGCGTTTGGGTTTTAAGTATACCGTTTCTCCTGTTCTTATTTCTGTACCCGCTGGCAGATCATTCCACTTTCGGATGTGGCGGTCTTTTACATTGTTGTCTGCAGCTATCGTACCTACAGTCTCACCGGCTTCTGCTGTTTTTACTAGTACACCGTTTACTGTTTCTCCTACCACAAGTGCAGGTAAACCTGTCCCGGGCAGCTTTTCTAGGTCGTACTGGTGCAGTTCGTACCGGTCTATTAGGCGTATTAAAATATTGCCATATTGTGGGTTGGTAGCGTATCCTGCCTTACGTAAGCCGTGGCACCACCCTTTGTAGTCTTTTGGGTCTAGTTCAAATAGCGGGTGATATCTCCAGTTCTTTCTCAAAAAATCGGAGTGGTCTTTATACGATTCAAGCACACTTTCATAAGCACGAAAGCACTCGTCTGCTGCGTCATCATCTGCATATATAACGTTTCCTGTCCAGCTACCTTTACACTTTATACCAAAATGGTTATTAGCAAACTTAGCTAGTCTACTATTCCCACTGTTGCTTTCGAGTACGCCTTGAGATAGTGTTATGCTTGCAGGCACACCACTGCGGTGCATCTCTATAACTGCTAGGTCTTTGTATTTGGCTATGTATGCTTGCGGCGTTTGCTTTTGAGCAAAGGCCATTGTAGTTGTTAGTGCCAATAATATCGTGAAAATTGATTTCATCAAACTGTTTTATATATTCGGTCAAAAGTAGGTGTATAGAAGAGCAGCCTTGGGCAACTTTTATGCACTTATCTACATCTAATGTAATGTTTTGTATTACAAAGCGTTTTATTTGAAGTAATTATTCAATATTTATGAAAAAATTCCTGGTTTTAGGATTAACGATGCTATTGGCATCGATAGTATTTGGGCAAAAGATTCCGCCTGCAAATTGGGGTCATACGCTAAATAAGACAGAGGTTAGCGTAGGTGATGTTATAGAGGTTACATTTAAAACGGTTGTTCCTAAAGGATATCATATATACTCCAACGATTATGGTGATTGCCCGCCTAGAAAATCAGTATTTACTTACGATAAGAATGCAAGCTATGAGCTTGTAGGAGGGGCAAATCCTATTGGTTCCCATCACTACGAAGATGATATATTTGAGTGCGAAGTAGCTGATTTTGAGGAGAAAGCAGAATTTAGGCAAAAGATAAAAATACTCTCTGCTAGTCCCAAGATTACGGGTCTTTTGGAATACCAAATGTGTACAGCAGATGGTAGTTGCGTTTTGTTTGAGTATGAGTACAATATAAAAGGACTCGAAGTGGGTGGAGCTGCAACAGCAGTGCCTGTAAAAGAAGAGCTAAATAAAAAAGAAGAGCCTAAGAAAGAAAACCCGGTCAAAGAAACTGCTTTAGATCAGAAGGATTATACAGGTGAAGAAGCAGCAACGCAAGAAGAGGGTGTAGCTATTGTTGCTCCTACAACTGCTGTTACACCAAGCACAGGAAATACAACAGGGTTTACGAAATATGCTGGTTTAGTGCCAGCAGATGCTGTCAACTATTCTTCTTACAAAGCACTATCAGAAAGCGATACGTCAAGTTGCGAGCTTAAGACATTTGGGGGACAAGAAGGTGAAGAAAAGCAGAGCTTTTTGGGGCTTTTTATTGTCGCTTTTATCTCAGGGTTAGTAGCGTTACTTACTCCTTGTGTGTTTCCTATGATACCTATGACGGTATCGTTCTTTATGAAAGATGGAAGTAAGGCTAAAGCAAGAAGGAATGGTATTATATATGGGCTTAGTATTGTGGGTATATATGTATTAATAGGTACTCTTGTGGCTGTATTGTTGGGCCCCGCTTTTGCTAATCTTTTGGCAACACACTGGCTTCCTAATATTTTATTCTTCCTCATCTTTGTGGTTTTCGCGGCTTCATTTCTCGGGGCATTTGAGATTGTTCTTCCAAGTTGGATAGTCAATAAGGCAGATGCACAAGCAGATAAAGGTGGGCTAACAGGCATATTCTTTATGGCTTTTACTATCGTTTTGGTTTCTTTCTCGTGTACAGGCCCTATAGTTGGGAGCATCTTGGTAGAGTCTGCAGGAGGTGCATTTGTTAAACCTATGGTTGGAATGTTAGGATTTTCTTTAGCCTTTGCCATACCATTTGCCTTGTTTGCGATATTCCCAAGTTGGTTAAATGGTCTACCAAAATCTGGTGGATGGTTGAATTCTGTGAAGGTAGTACTTGGGTTTCTTGAGCTTGCATTTGGATTAAAATTCTTAAGTGTGGCAGATCAAACCTACCATTGGGGCTTATTAGATAGAGAAATTTATATTGGACTTTGGATTGTGATCTTCTTCTTAATGGGATTATACCTATTGGGTAAGTTGAAATTCTCACACGACAGTGATATGCCCTATCTTGGTGTGCCAAGGTTGTTCCTTGCCATCTTTACGTTTGCGTTTGTATCCTATCTTGTTCCAGGTCTTTTTGGAGCTCCGCTAAAAGCTCTTGCTGGCTATATGCCGCCAATGAGTACGCATGATTTCAATTTGATGGATGGCGGAAAGGACGGCCACTCGTCTGATTATTTTGCCGGGGTGAAACCGAAATATGAAGAAAAACTCCACTTGCCACATGGATTGAGAGGATACTACGATTATGAACAAGGCATGGAGGTAGCAAGGCAGACCGGTCGTCCAGTATTTCTTGACTTTACCGGTCATGGATGTGTAAACTGCAGAGAAATGGAAGCTGTGGTCTGGTCTGACGAGAGAGTACGTACAATGATGAATGAAGACTTTATCATAATCTCACTCTACGTAGATGATAAGACCATAGAATTGGCAGAGAATGAGCAGTTTTATAAGAAAAATAGTACTAGAAAGGTTACCAATTTGGCAAAGAAAAATAGCTGGATTCAAGAATGTTATTTCAATGCTAATGCTCAACCTCAATATGCTTTGTTAGATAATGAAGGAGATCTGCTGCAACCTACACGTACTTATGATAAGGACAAAGAGGCGTACGTTGCGTTCTTAAAAGCAGGACTAGAAGAGTACAAATCAAGAATGGAGCCTATACTTGCGGCGAAATAAATGAGCATAAAACAACATTTTATAGAAGCACAAAGTGTGCTAGAAGCTTTTTTGGCTGATGAGACTAACTTCGATAATATAGAAGCTGCCGGTAAGTTACTGGTAGATAGTTTTCAGAAGGAAGGAAAGGTGCTAAGCTGCGGTAACGGCGGAAGTTTGTGCGATGCCATGCACTTTGCAGAAGAACTTACAGGAAGATATAGAGACAATCGTCCAGCTATAGGAGCTATAGCTATTGCAGATGCAAGCCATATGGCATGTGTCGGAAATGATTATGGATATGAGTATGTTTTTTCGCGTTACGTAGAGGGCGTTGGCCGCAAGGGAGACGTACTACTTGGCATTAGCACAAGTGGCAATAGCCAGAATGTGATTAATGCGATAGTTGCAGCTAAAGAAAAAGGGATGAAAGTGATAGGGCTCACAGGCAAAGACGGTGGTAAAATGGCTGGCTTGTGCGATGTAGAGATACGTGCACCCAAAAGCAACTATGCCGATAGAGCTCAGGAAATACACATCAAAGTGATACACTCGCTCATAGACTACGTAGAACGTAATCTGTAAAGGTTATATAACGTATCTCAAAAACTTAATTTTCTTTCCTTGATCGAGCCACATTTGCTCGTAAAAAGTTTGAATATTAGCTAGGTGCTCTGGGATTTCGTCCCAAGCATAGATGTCATCCGAATCTTGAAGTACCGTTAGTTTTTGATCGGCTATTATCTCTTTACTAAACTCATAAAAACGTGTGGAGTCACTTTTGAGGTTCATTACGGCACCCTCTTTAGCGATGTTACGGTAGCGGTTTAGAAACATAGCGTTGGTGAGTCGCTTGCGTTTTTTACTATGCTGTGGGTCAGGAAACGTGATCCAAAATTCGTCAATCTCTCCTTTCTCAAAATATTCTTCTATGTTGCCGATCATTAGCCGGTGAAAAGCCACATTCGTAATATTATTTTCCAATGCATATTTAGCCCCTTTCCATATCCGATTGCCCTTCACATCTATACCAATGAAATTGCGTTCGGGGAATCGTTCAGCTAAACCAATGGTGTATTCGCCTTTGCCGCAGGCTAATTCTACCGTAATTGGGTTGTCGTTTTTGAATACATCTGTTTTCCACTTTCCTTTGAGTTCTGCTACACGTTCGTAGCAGTTTTCGAAAGCCGTTACATCCGCAAATTTTTGAAGTTTACCTACTTGTCCCACAGGTGCAAAGGTAGGTGAAAGGAATAAAAATACTTAATGCAAAGAAGGAGCAAAGTTTGGGTGTTTACAGTTGTCTAAACTCCCCGAATAAGTAGTGCTTATATATATTTAGAGCATTGCTCTAATAATTTTTCCTGTATCGGTATACGCTATCTCTTCTACAAAGAGGATATCCTTAGGATTGTGATAGATGGGTAGTTCTCTTTTCAGTATCTCGAGCAAATGCGAAATGTCTTTCAAAGCAGTTCCTTCTAGAACGAGTACAGCTTTTTCGCCAAGTTTCACATCCTTTTTCTTGCCAAGATAAAAGTGCCTTTCTATTCCTTCGGTGTGCAATAGTGCTTTGATTTTTGGCTCTATCAATGATGGATGTATTTTTATTCCACCACTATTAATTACATCGTCACTTCTGCCAAGTATCTCAAAGCCATCTGTATGAACTATTGCCATATCATTGGTTGTAATACTAAAGTCTAGTTCAGGTATCGCTATACGAAGTCTTTGGTCCTCTGTTGTACTAATTTCTACGCCGGGTTGCGGTTTGAAATAGGAGTCAATTCCCAATTTACGCAAGGCTATGTGACTAGCGGTTTCGGTCATCCCGTAGGTCTCCCAAAAAGCAGTTTTGGAGACCAATGCAAAATTTTGAATTTCTTCTTCAAAATCTGAAGAAATGGCTGCCCCACCAATTAGTATTGCTGTCTGCGGTGAGAGCAATGCTTCATCACTCGCTATAATAGTTTGTAATTGCGTTGGAGTGAATGAGAATAAATCAAAAGAAGAAGGGTAATCGCCAAGTTCGGCATTAGGGTTGGCAGTAGCAGGAATAAAATGGATATGCCAGTTGAAATGCAACGCCCGAATAAGCTGCATAAATCCACCTGTTTTTTGTACAGGTAGGCAACAAAGAACAGATAGTTGACCTTGCTTGTTTTGCAAGTCTAATGCGGCATAGGTTTTTTCGGCAGACCATATCAGCATGTTCCGATTTAGCTGTATTGTTTTTGGTTCTCCTGTGCTTCCAGAAGTAGATAATGTAAATAATTGACTACCAGTTTGCCATTGACTAATTACTGTTTTTACATAGTCTTGGTCATTAAAATGCTCAGAATAGGATACCTTGAAATGTGTCAATTTTTGGCTATTTTTTGTCAAAAGTATTTATCTTTCTACAAAGGATAATGGTAAGCGAGTATTATATTATGCCAACGCTATGTCCAAAGACTATAAATCATTAAATTCGCGTCCTATTTTAGATTAATAAATAACGATGATAAAGGTTACAAAAACGATAGCAACAATAGCATTTCTATTCCTAGGATGCTTGGTGAATGCACAGGTAGGTACATTGTCTGTTTCCAGAACAGAAGAAAAAGGGGTCTCGTTTCCGCTATTTGCTTTTGGCGATGAGGTCGTAATGAACGAAGAGTTTATGCGTGTTTTTAACAAAAATAAGAATGATAAAAGCACTCCTACTAAAAAAGAAATAGACGAGTACGTAGATTTATACGTAAAATTTAAGTTAAAGGTAAAGGAAGCATATGCGTTGAAAATGGATACTGTACCTTCTTTCAAACAAGAGTTGGCAGGGTATCGCAAGCAACTAGCACAGCCTTACCTTACAGATAAGACCGTGACAGAACGATTGGTAAAAGAAGCATACGATAGAAGTCAGATGGAAGTAAGTGCAGCTCATTTGCTTGTCAACTGTGCCGCAGATGCTAAACCATCAGATTCTTTGAGTGCCTATGAGAAGATCATGGGACTTCGCAATAGAGTAGTAAAGGGAGAGTCTTTTGAAACTATAGCGAGTCAATATTCTGAAGATCCTTCAGCCAAAACAAACAAAGGAGACCTCGGGTACTTTACCGTTTTTCAAATGATTTATCCGTTCGAAAAAGCTGCTTTTACTACAACCGTAGGAGAGGTTAGTCTGCCTATCAGAACGCGTTTTGGTTACCACCTAGTCTACGTCAAAGACAAGCGTAAGACGCAAGGAGACATAAAAGTAGCTCATATTGCCATAAAATATTACAACCCTACACAAATAGATAGTACCAAGGAACGCATAGATGCGGTATATGCTAAATTACAGGCAGGTGCAGATTGGAATACTATAGTAGAAGAATTTTCAGAAGATTTTAACACCAACTCCAAAGGTGGAGAACTGGGCTGGTTCAATAGAACTACGTCGAATATTCCAGCAGAGTTTAAAAACACAGCGTATGAGTTGCAGAATGATGAGGACTACAGCAAGCCTGTGAAAACTAAATTTAGTTGGCACATACTAAAGAGAGTTGAGATGAAAGAGAAGCTGTCCTACAATGACTCTAAAGACTTCTTGCGTAGAAAAGTAGAACGAGATAGCCGAAGTGAATTGAATAAAGATGTAGTAGTTGCTCGTATCATCAAAGAGAATAACTATCAAGAGGTGGCGGGTTTAGATTCCGTTAGAAATGAGGTTGATGCAAGTTTGCTACAAGGTCAATTTAAGATGAAGGACGGCAAAGGAATTGTTTTATGTAAGATAGGAGATAGAGCATATACAGACGACTACTTTTATGCATACGTAGCTACAAATCAGGCAAGAAGTAACAAGACACTTCCCAATGCAGTAGCAGATATTTATGAGAGTTTTGTGAAGCAAATAAACCTTGATTTTGAAGAAGGACAATTGGAAGATAAGTATGAAGAGTTCAAGTACACTATGCAAGAGTATAGAGATGGTATATTGCTTTTTGAGCTAATGGATAGAGAAGTATGGAGTAAAGCTGTAAAGGATACTACAGGCCTGGAGTCTTTTTATTCCAAAAATAAGGCAGAGTATATGTGGAAAGAACGAGCAGTGGCAACAGTATACAGTTGTAATAATGCGAAGACCGCAAAATCGGTAAAGAAATTGGTGAAAAAGGGAAAGCCTACATCGACCATACTCGAAAAGTGTAATGCAAAAGATGCTTTGTCGGTATCTGTAGATGATAAGACAATTGAAAAAGGAAGTAATAAGCAACTGGAAAATGTTCAGTGGGAAGTAGGTGTTTCAGACTTGCCTTCGGAAAACGATAGAATCAAGTTCGTGAAAATAAATGAGATACTTCCTGTGTCTGCAAAGGCACTAAAAGAGAATATGGGGCAAGCAACAAGTGACTATCAAGACTATCTTGAGGCTACTTGGATAGAAAAGCTTAAAAAATCATATCCAGTAGAAATTTACGAGGAGAATATCAAACGCTTGTATAGTAAGTAGGGGTCTAGCCATTGAGTAGTAAATTAACTTTCATATTTCTATTTGTAGTGGTAGCAGCATGTGCACCACAACCGGAGGGGCGTGTGTTAGCTGATGCTTATGGCAATAAACTATACGATACAGATCTTGCCAAAATAATACCGGATGATGCGACTATTGAAGATAGCGTGTTTTTGGCCAAAGAGTATATAGACGTATGGCTCTCCAAGCAAATTTTACTAAACAAAGCAGTCAAGATACTTACAGCAGAAGAGAGGGATAAGAGTAAGCAGCTAGAGCAATACAGAATAGACCTGCTCAGCTACGAAGTGCTCAACAAGCTAGCATGGCAAGCTGCAGACACGTCGCACACCGAGGACGAGTTGCAAGCCTATTATACTGAGCACAGTGATGAGTTTGAATTATCTCAAAATATTATTAAAATTATTTTTTATAAAGTACCGAGCAATGCTGCAAACATAAATATGCTATGGTCCAATTTTAGAGCGAAAGACGAAAGTATCTATGGGACCCTCAAAGAACTGAGCATAGAAAATGGCAACTACTATGATGATAAAGATAACTGGGTTTTTTTTGAAGATATTCTAAAAGAGATACCCATTAACACCTACAATCAAGAGCATTATTTAAACAACAATAAGATTATTCGATTGGCGGAGGGTGAGTTTGAATATTTCATTCGCATTTTTGATTTTAAAATAAGAAGTACTACATCTCCGTTTAGTATGGAGGTGGAGAACATAAAACAGATCCTCAATATAAAACGTCAACAGAAAGAGATGAAAAACATTGAAACAAAAATGCTAGATGAGGCGTATAGCAATAAAGAGATAAAAATATTTTGAAGAAAACGATAACAATAGCACTCCTGCTTTGCGGCTATATGGTGCAAGCTCAAAACGTGCGTATTTTAGATGAGGTGGTGGCCGTTGTAGGTGAAAATATCATTCTAAAATCTCAAATGGAGACAGAGTATGCCCAAGCCAAAAAGGAGATGGAATTTTATGATGGAGATTTAAAATGCGAAATATTAAATCAACTGATCATACAAAAACTCTATCTACACAAAGGCAAAGTAGATAGTACCTATGCGGATGCTGCTAGAGTAGATTCAGAAGTTGATAGAAGGATTCAGTATTATGCTTCACAGATTGGAGGAGAGGCCAGACTAGAGCAATACCTTGGCAAGTCTGTAGATGAGTACAAGGCACAGATGAAACCAAAGGTAGAAGAACAAATGATAACACAGCAAGTGCAACAAGCCCTGGTTAGCAGTATTAAAGCATCGCCTACAGATGTACGCTTGTTTTTCAATGAAATACCAAAAGATAGTTTACCCAATTTTGATAAAGAGGTAGAATTTGCAATGATTTCTATGAAACCAAAAGCAAGTATATATGCCAAGGAGTATGCGTTGGAAAAAATCACCAAGTTACGCAAAGAGATAATGAATGGCGTCTATACCTTCGATTTTGCTGCTAAAAGCAATAGTGATGATCCAGGTACATCCGTCAATGGGGGAGAGCTTGGGTATTTTGCCAGGGGTCAGATGTTAAGTGCTTTTGAACGTGCGGCTTTCAAACTTAAAAGTGATTCCATTTCAGAAGTAATAGAAACGGAGTATGGTTATCATATCATACAGGCGATAGATAGAAAAGGAGAGAAAGTAAATGCACGCCATATACTTATAAAACCACTCATAGTGCCAAGTGATTTTATTGCACTCAAGAAAGAGATGGTAAAGCTCATTGTAGCAGTAAAAACAGACAGTCTTACATTGTGCCATGTAGCGAGTAAGTACAGTACAGATG
Organism: uncultured bacterium; assembly: GCA_963932895.1. Lineage (GTDB taxonomy): Bacteria > Bacteroidota > Bacteroidia > NS11-12g > UBA9320 > UBA9320. Next base: position 7,073 of record CAWVTO010000001.1, on the reverse strand, counting down.
CTCAAACAAAAGACAACTGTGGTTATTATGTTGATGGGGGCACAGGTTCACAACAAGTTCCTATAGCAGCTCTACCACCAATTGTTTCTGCGAAAGCAGAGTCTATGGTACCCGGTGAGTACTCAGATGCAGCTAAGTTTCAAGATATAGACGGTACAGAAGGCTATAGATTTTTTTACTTGCGTAAGGTTGTACCTGCTCACAAGGCCAACTTGAAAGATGACTACCAGAAAATACAATCTCTGGCAGTGGAGCAGAAACAAGAAAATGAAGTGAAAAAATGGGTAGATGAATTCAAAAAGGGTGTCTATGTTTGGATAGATGCCAAATATGTAAATTGCAAAGAATTAGAAGGGTGGAAAGGTCTAAGTAACTAATACCAATGATAGATTTTAACGACGATAAAAAAGCGGCAGATAGTCTCGTACTAAAAGTACAAGAACTGAAAGCGGAGATAGGTAAGGTTATCATAGGCCAAGACGAAGTAGTGAATGGTGTGATAACCAGTATCATTAGCAACGGACATGCTCTGCTAATAGGTGTGCCCGGTCTAGCCAAGACGCTGCTCATCAAAACCATAAGTGAGGCATTGGATATGAGTTTTAACCGTATCCAGTTTACGCCAGACCTTATGCCAAGCGATATTGTAGGTTCGGAAATATTAGACGATACTCGCAATTTTAAATTTAATAAAGGGCCTGTATTTGCCAATATAGTGCTTGCAGATGAGATAAATAGGACTCCTCCCAAAACACAAGCTGCTCTTCTAGAGGCTATGCAAGAAAAAACGGTAACAGTCAATGGAACAGAATATCCATTGCCCAAACCATTTTTTGTATTAGCAACACAGAACCCTATAGAGCAAGAAGGAACATACCCGTTGCCCGAAGCTCAGCTGGATAGATTTATGTTCAATATGATCTTAGATTATCCGAGTACTGCAGAGGAGATAAGCATAGTTAAGGCTACAACTTCACACACAAGTGTGCAGGTAAATAATGTGGTGAGTCAAGAAGAAATTATTGGTTTCCAAAACTTGGTAAGAAAAGTGCCCGTAGCAGATAATGTATATGAGTACGCAGTAAAACTGGTAGGTAGAACCAGAGCAGGCAGAGAGCTAGCCACAGAGCGAATAAATGAATATGTAGATTATGGTGCAGGACCCAGAGCGTCTCAATACCTCATAGTAGGGGCCAAGGCAAATGCCCTTATGAATGGAAAATACTCTCCAGATATTGAGGATGTACAAGCGGTAGCCAAAATGGTTCTTAGACACAGAATAGTGCGTAATTATAAGGCAGAGGCCGAAGGGATATCCTCTGATAGTATTATCGAGAGTATACTATAATTGATATATACTGTTGTAGACATAGAAACCACTGGGGGTTCACACGGCAATCGCATTACAGAGATAGCCGCGGTAAAAACAGATGGTAAACAGGTTCTTGAGAGTTACGAGACACTGGTAAATCCGGAGGTGTTCATTCCCAAGTCCATTACCTTACTTACTGGGATATCAAATCACATGGTACAAGACGCTCCAAAGTTTGAGGATATCGCTCAAGCGTTTCTAGCCTTTTTGGGAGATACTATTTTCATAGCTCATAATGTGAGTTTCGATTATGGCATTATCAAAAACCACTTTGAAGATTTAGGTATTACGTTCAACAAGAAAAAACTCTGTACTGTACGACTTTCAAGAGGTATTATACCAGGTCATGCATCGTACTCTCTAGGTAAAATATGTCCTGCATTAGGTATTCAAAACCATAGTAGACATAGGGCTATGGGAGACACAATGGCTACGGTAGAATTGTTTCATCATTTGCTTACTGAGGATAAGGACGATTTTGTCTACTATTCGCTCAATCAGCTGAATAAGGAGGCCATGCTGCCACCAAATCTGGACAAGAAAGAGTTTGAAGAGTTGCCCAATACGGCTGGAGTGTATTACCTGTTAGGAGAGAAAATGGAGATTCTCTACGTAGGTAAGGCCAAGGACATAAAGAAACGTATTGTTACCCATTTTTCTGAAAAAAGCAGAAAAAAGAGTGAGCTACTTAGGAGTATACACCATGTGAGTTCTGTAGAAACGGGCAATGAGCTCATTGCTTTATTGCTAGAGAGTGATGAAATAAAAAAGCATTACCCCAAATACAATAAAGCTCAAAAGAATAAGAGCCACGACTATCACGTGTGTTACTACGAAGGGCAAGATGGAGTACTGCGTGTTGATGTATTCCTGAAAAAATTTGCTAAAAACAGTATCCAAAGTTTCAGTTCTATGACCATGGCTAAGGATCATCTGTATAGACTTGTAGAACAAAATAAGTTGTGTCCAAAGTATGCAAGTTTGGAACGTACAAAGGAGGATTGCTATCTAGGAGATGCATGTGCTATTTGCTCCAAACGAGAAACCGTAGCAGAATATAACGCAAGAGTAACAGCAGCTACAGAGAACAAAGAAGCTAAGCTATCCGTCTATATAGTCGGTCCGGGTCGTACCAGAGGTGAAAATGGGGTGGTGCAAATAGAAGAGGGCGACTACAAAGGATTTGGTTTTGTAGAATCAGATTCTGCTAAAAGCTCAGAAGACCTCAAAGACTGCATAACTCCATACAAGAATAACAACGACATCAAGCGAATACTCAATGGGTTCTTGGTTAATCCAATACCTAAGATGTATAAAGTCTGGAAATTAGGAGCATCTTAATAATCTTCGGAGTACTTAGCCATTTCTTTGTTAGTGCCTGTGGCTACTATCTTCATGTAAAATATCTGATTATCACGCTTGCTTTTTATATAAAGCGTTGTGAAGTCATTCCCTTTCATTGGTTCCCACTCTGTCGGAAAGAAAGGTTCAAATACTTTGCGAGAGAAGAGAATATCAGCATCCATATTGATGAATTTTTCAGGTATATCTGTGAATGTACTCGTACCTGAATCGTTTTTTAGTACGACACTATAATTGCCCTTGGGTACATTTTCTACTGTGATGTCTTTTGCTTCTAAGGTAGTTTCTACAAGAGGAGTAGCCGATTCCATAAGGTCCAGTCCGCTTGAAATGCCCACACCTGTTGCTTCATGTAAGTAAGTGATCTCTGCAGTAGAGATACCTCCTCCCGGCACGAGAGAGTGTGTGTAAGTAGCTTGCTCGGCAGTACAAGCAGCTAAAAGTAGAGCAATAAGATAAATGTTCTTTGTCATTGGATACAAATATAGCGGTATTTAGATGTTACAAGGCCATAAGACTACAGCCTCGTATATCAGAATAGTCGAGTCTGCCGCTTACCTCAAAGGTGCCATCTGTGTGTACTTTGCCAAGATCGTCTGTTGCTATAAAACTGCACGTGTAGAGGTTTGCCAAGTCTATAATGTTGAGAGCTGCCGTTTGCCCGTTTGCCTCATGACTTAGCGGATCATTATCTGCTCGAGGTAGTACTTTCATCCAAGTTGGGCAGGTGTATGTAGCATTTTCATCGCTATAGGCTTGACTAAGCAGCTCGGTCATTCCATATTCAGAGAGGATAGTAGCGTTCGGAAAAGCCATCTTTAGTTCATTGTAAACCTCCGTTTTCGTAATCTCTTTTTTACGCCCTTTCATTCCTCCAGTCTCAATAATAGTAAGGTTGCTGTTTGTGACGTTATACTGTTCAGCAAAATCCAATAGGGCAAAGCTTACCCCAAAGAGTAATTGCTTTGTCGAAGTGTTTTTTATCTTTTCAAATAGATTTTCATGATTATACAAATAGAAGGCTTTTTCTTGTTTGTTGTGGTCCATTAGGTGAGCAACCATATTCACTAGGGAGGAGTTGTCTCGTTCCAAGTAGTTTGGGAGCAGTCCAGAGATTTCGTAATCTGTGATGTCTCCGAGTTTTTGTTCTATTATTTTAGTGCAGTTCGTGTGGTATAGGTCGAGATTCTTTACCAGATGCTTAGAGGGGTTTAGTCCTGTAGTACTACTACTTTCAAATACCTTTTTGGGAACAAAATCTCCAGCTACAACGGTGTGTGTCTTGAAAAAAGCAATAGGTAAAAAGGGTATTTGGGCAAAATGCTCAATCGTTTCGGGTAGTTTGTCAATTAATTGTAGGTATTGGGCATACACCTTGTTATTTTTGGCTTGATATTGAAATATCTGAAGTGCAATTTCGTTAAAATTATCTTCTGATACATTCCACACATCATTTATGTTAGGCAAGCTAATCATACAGACCACAAAGATAATAAGTGTATTCATTATACTAGCTACATATGCATGCAAGCCAGAAATAGTGGGTTACAGCAATGTGCCAGAGATAGGATTGATTGATGTGAATATCATTGAAAACGTATCGGCAAAAGACAGTATTATTCAACTGATTATCTCCTACAAAGATGGAGATGGTGACATTGGACTTACAGATTCGGATACGGCAGCACCGTATAATTTAGGCAGTCCATATGCCCACAATCTACCAATCACCTTCATGGTAGAAGATGCCAATGGTGAGTTTGTAGAGCTTGTGAATGCAAGAGATGGTCGCCTATATGGCAATAATCATTCACGGGTGCCTGTTATCACTCCAACAGGTAAGTATAAAGCTATAAGTGGCGAAATGACGATTAATCTAACTGCAAATCCAGCGGCACAAAGTCCCGCAAGCGTTTATTTAGAGATACAACTGATAGATCGAGCATTAAACGTGAGTAATAAAATACGTACGGAAGTAATCAATTTGAAACATTAGTGTAGCCTATAGTGTACAATTCGGCGGACTATAAAATAACGGCTAAAATGAACGTGAACCCCAATTTTTTATATGTTTGCAGCAATTTGGGCAGAGTAGCACACTTTTGGTGTAGTTACTTATCAAAGAAACAAAAAAATATGAAATCAATAGCGAAAATAATAATGGCATTCTGCCTCTTTATGCTCTCTAGCAATGTAGCAAGTGCCCAAAAATTTGCTTACGTAGATTCAGAGTACGTCCTTGCCCAGATGCCGTCTTACAAGTCTGCTCAAAAACAACTGGATGAACTAAGCAAAGAGTGGCAACAAGATGTAGATGCAAAATTTGCGGAAATCGACAAATTGTACAAGCAATACCAAGCAGAGAAAGTATTGCTTACCAAAGATATGCAGACCAAGCGTGAAAATGAGATAATCGAAAAAGAACGTGCTGCGAAGAAGTATCAGAATGATAAGTTTGGCTACGAAGGCGAATTATTCAAAAAAAGAGCTGAACTCATAAAACCGATACAAGACAAAGTATACAATGCCATAAATAAAGTGGCTAAAAGTAATGGACTTGACTTTATCTTCGACAAAAGTGGAGATATGCTAATGTTAGTGTCTAATCCTAAATATGATAGGAGCGATGAGGTGCTAGAGGAGTTAGGAGTAGTAGTCACAGAAGGTGGTGGTAACAATTTGCCAAATGATACGTATGATGACGGAGACCTTCCGCCTAGATAGCTAAAAAACAAAATAAAATTTTAAAATAAATTTATAAATCAAACCAATGAAAAAAGTACTCGTAATTTTAACGATGGTGTGTGCAGCATTTGCTGTACAAGCACAAACTAAAGTAGGCCATATCAATAGTAGCCTGTTAATTGAATCTATGCCAGAGGCAGATAGTATTCAAAAGAAACTTGCAGTAGAGCAAGAGCAATGGAAAAACATAGTGGACGACAAAGACCGCGAAATGAGAACAAAGTATGCGGCTTTCATGGAAATATCTGAAGATCCTAGCGTAAACAAAACGTTGAAGGAGATAAAAATGCAAGAAGTAGAAAACCTACAGAAGCAGTTCCAAGAGCTACAACAACGAGCAAATGTAGAACTACAGCGTAAGCAAGAAGAACTACTAAAGCCGCTTTTAGAAAAAGTAAGAACAGCTATATCTGAGGTAGCAAAAGCGAATGGTTATGCATACGTTATGGAGACATCAGAAGGTAGCGGGGTCATCTACAGCGATCCTAAGTTTGATTTATTGCCTTTAGTTAAGGCTAAGTTAAGTCTTTAAATTATACGATTATCAGCACGTCTCAACCTATAGGCGTATTTGACTCAGGACTAGGCGGTTTAACCGTGCTAAAAGCCCTGCGGCAAAAACTGCCAAATGAGCAGTTCATCTATTATGGTGATACTGCTCATTTACCTTATGGAGATAAGAGTGAGGAAGCTCTGCAAAGCTATGTTCGTGCTATAATGCAGTACTTGCTAAAACGTGACTGTAAACTAATCGTTGTTGCCTGCAATAGTGCAGCAACAGTTGTACGTAACATAGAAAACCTGCCATATCCCAAAGAGAAGATCATAGAGGTGATAAGTCCAGTTGTAGATCTCATTGCAGAACAAACAAAGTATACCAACATAGGTATAATAGGGACCCGTAAGACAATAGGTTCAGGTATGTTCAATGCCACGTTAGCTCAGCGTAACAAAGAGCTAACTATAGTGACACGAGCAACACCACTTCTAGTGCCCCTTATTGAAGATGGTTTTATGGAAGAGAAAGTGCTTTTCCCTGTATTCGAAAGGTATTTCAAGGGTTTCGAAGAGTGCGAACTGCTCATACCTGCATGTACACACTATCCTATTATCTATCAGCAGATAGAGGCCTTTTTTAAACATAAACTAAAAGTGCTGCATACTCCCAAAATAGTAGCAGAGAGTGTAGAGGCAAGGTTGCATACCTTAGACTTGGCAAACGCAGAATGTGATGAGCACTCCAATGACGAATACCACTTAAGTGACGTTACAGAAGAGTTCGAACGCAGTGCCACGTTCTTTTTAGAAAAAGAAGTTCGGTTTCAGCGAACACTTTTGCCGGTTGTCCACTAGCGGCAAATTTCAATAAACCAGCGGTTATTCTATCGGTGGTGAATTTAATGTGTAATGTAGTCCTGTGAAAACGTACGTTGGTAAAGACTGTCATTATTCTGTCATTTGCTTTGCCGAACTTAGCATAAATAACAATCAGAATTATGCTAAAAAAGTACACATTTATGATGCTAAGTCTCTTCTTTGTTGAGTATGTTACAGCCCAAAACGGAGACATACGGGGGGAAGTAGTAGAGAAAGG